>JAAZBK010000229.1 GCA_012513855.1 Acidimicrobiales bacterium | reverse complement strand
CCTGACGCTGGCCGGCCTGCTCATCGTCGTCGATGCGTCGCCCGCCGCGGCGTGCTCGTGTGTGTTCGGTGCCAAAGGAGCCGTTGCCCACGTCGAGGCGATCTTCTCTGGGTCGGTGGTGGAGGACGAGTCAGATCCCGCGAATCACGAGTACCTCTTCGAGGTCGACCGGGTGTTCGAAGGCGACGTCCACGAACGGCAGTGGGTCGACAGCGGCAGGGAGAGCCCTGGATGCAGCACGACCTTCGATGCGACCGTTCCCCACGTCGTGTTCGGCTACGGCACCGATCCCCTCACCACCGACCAGTGCATGCAGAGCATCCCCGAGGACGAGACCGCAGCGCTGTTGGGCCGGGGCAGCCTGCCGATCCCAGGTACGTCTCCAGCATTTGGGGATTCGCCTTCGTGGCGCATCTTCGCCGGCATCGCCGTTGCGGTGGGAGCCACGGCTGCGCTGCTCGCACTGGCCAGCCGGAGGCTGCGGCAACACGTCACCGACTGATGCTGTGTCAGCACAACGCGATGTCCCCCGGCTGAGATCAGGTAAGAGTACGACTGGTAGGATTCCTACCATGAAGGTCACCGACAAGGGTCAGGTCACCATCCCGAAGGAGCTCCGAGACGCTCTCGGCATCGGCGCTGGGACCGAGGTCGAGTTCGAGCGTCGCAACGACGCCATCGTCGTGCGCAAGAGCACCAGCGCACCTTCCCGAGGTCGCCAACTTGCTGAGCGGCTCAGGGGTCGAGGAGACGTGGCCATGACCACAGAGGAGATCATGGCCCTCACCCGCGGCGCCTGACGTGGCGGCGGGCACGCTCATCGACAGCAACGTGTTGCTCGACATCCTCACCGAGGACCCGGTGTGGGGGGACTGGTCCACCGTCGCCCTGGCGGATGCCGCTGAGGCGGGCCCTCTGTACATAAACCCGATCGTGTACTCGGAGGTGTCGATCCGGTTCACCACCGTCGAAGCCCTCGAGGACGCACTCCCGTCGGATGACTATCGGCGCGAGCCGATCCCGTGGGCAGCCGCGTTCCTGGCCGGCAAGGTCTTCCTCGACTACCGGCACAACAAGGGGACGAGGTCGACGACACTGCCAGACTTCTTCATCGGAGCCCACGCAGCCGTGGCTGGACTCGACCTGCTGACCAGAGACGTCGGCCGGTACCGGACCTACTTCCCGACGGTGGCGCTCATCGCTCCAGAGACCTGATCACGTGATGAGTCGACGTAGGGCCTCGACCAGGTCTTGCTCCAGGGCCGGGATGGCCTCGAGGTCGCCGGCCACCAGGAGCGGGGTGACCAGCGCAGCGGTGGCGGCCACGATCAGCTCGCAGGCGAACCGGTTCGCCTCGCCCAACTCCGCCACCATCGTGTCGACCACCCGTTGCTGGAAGGCGGCGCGGCGGGCGATGGCCTCGGGGCCGGCCGCATAGACCTCGACCAGGAACATGCGGGCGAACGCCGGCTGGGCCACCAGGTTCGCCAGGTAGGTCCGCAGTCCCCGGGCGAACCGGTCGATGGGGTCGACGGCGCCTCCGTCAGGGTCGACCTCCTCGGTCAGCGCGTCGAGCGCTAGGTCGCCCGCACCGTCGAACGCGGCCATGAAGGCGTCCTGCTTCGACGAGAACAGCTGGTAGAAGGTCTCGCGCGACACGCCGGCCCGCTTGAGGACGTCGGCCACCGTGGTGGCCACGTAGCCCTTGTCGGCCATCGTCTCGGCCAGCGCCACCAGGATGCGGATCCGCTGGGCCTCGGCCACCTCCTCCCGGCTCAGCCCGTGGCGGCCACGGGGCAGTCGGGTGACCACGTCAGGCCGCGCACGTGCCGACGAAGGGCTCGTCGGCGAGGCGAGCCTCGAAGAAGTCGGTGATGATCCCGGCGCCTTCGCTCAGGAGGTTGCCGTGGTCGCCGGTGGCCACGTTGACGAGCGCGGCCTCCTGGCCCAGACCGCAGAGCCGGTCGAACACGAACTTCACCCGATCGGGAACCACCCACCAGTCGAGGTCTCCGTAGAGCACGAGCATCGGGACGTCGGTGGCGACGTGGCCGGGGTCGTTCTCCATGACGATCGCTCGGGCCTCGGGGTCGTCCATCGGGTCCAGCTCGTACAGCTCGTCCGGAGGGATGGTGACGAAGGCGTCGATCACGTCCTGGGTGCAGCCGGTGGTGATGATCTCGTCGCGGCTGGCGACGTCGGCGTTCACGTAGTCGTGCGGGTCGATCTCGGGGTTGTCCTGGGCGATGCCGTAGAGCGCCATGAGCGCCACCATGCGGGGGACCACCTCGTCGTCGGGACCGAAGCGACGATCGAGGGCCGCAGCCGGGGCGCTGACGATGGTGCCGAGGTGCTCCAGCTCAGGGGCGTACTCCTCGGCGATCTCGTGGGTGAACAGCGCGGCGTGACCGCCCTGGGAGTGGCCGATGCCCACCCAGCGCTCACCGGCATGGGCGTCGGGCAGGTTGCGAGCCGCGCGGATGGCGTCGATCACCGGCTGGGCCTCGCTGAGCCCGGACAGGTACGGGTGCACCTCTCCCACCGGGCCCATGCCGATGTAGTCGGTAGCCACGTTCACGCCTTCGACGCCGTAGCCGGGAGCACCGCCGTCGCCGCGGCTGAGAGCGCACTTCGAGCCCAGGCCGACGGTGCCGTTGGCGGTGGCGATCACCGGCCAACCGCCCTCGGGCGCTTCGGCGGTGGGGTAGCTGATGCGGCCGGTGACGGCCCGGTCCTGGTCCTGCGCGTCTCGGGAGTGGTACATGACCCGGAGGTTGACGTAGCCGTCGGTGGCGGGCAGCTCCTGAATGCGGATCAGCTGCCCCGGCTCCCCCTCGGGCAGCGACTCGGGCACCACGTAGAAGTCGTCGACGGAACCCGAGAACTGCTCGAGCGCGGCGGCGTCGCCAGCATCGGCGTCGTCCTCGCCTTCGGCCGTGGTCGGATCGGAGGTGCTGGAGGAGGCATCCTCGCCGTCGACCGCCGCTGCGCTGGTGGTGGAGGCGGTGTCGTCGTCGCCGCTGGAGCAGGCCGTCACCAGCGACAGCACCAGAACGCACGAGGCCAGGCGCATCCACGGGCTCGCGCCCGAGCGAAAGGTTGACGAAAGGTCCGATCGATCGCTGCTCACCCGGGCAAGGTACCAGCTCCACGAACAAAGGTGTTCGTGGAGCTGGAGGATAGAAGTTACCGAGGAGGAAACCAGCGGCACCGCGCCATTAGGTTGACGGGTCATGTCTTCGCTTCACTCCCACATCTCCTCGATCGATCCCAGGGGGCCACTGTGAGCGCCGAGCACGACCTCGTGGTCATCGGCGGCAACGCCGGTGGCCTGTCCGCCGCCGTCTTCGCCCGTGAGAACGGCATCGAGCGGGTGACCATCCTCGAAGCGGGTTCGGCGGTCGCCCTGCGCGACGTCGTCGGCCCCAACGGGCTCGACGTCGGCTACGGCGAGAAGGTCTCCTCCATCGATCTCGACGGCGACGTCCTGCTGGTCACCACCGGGCGGCGGACCTACCGGACCCACGCCGTGCTGGTGGCCGAACGCCCCGCCCGCGACGACTGGACCCCCGAGATCGAGGTCACCAACCGGGAGCGGGTCCTGGTCGACCAGCTGCCGGATCACTCGGCCGGCATCGACGTCCTGGTGGTGGGGCACACCGACCACGCCGTCGAGCTCACGGTCACCCTGGCCGAAGCGGGCAGCAGCGGCGTAGTCCTCGCCGCGGGCGGGATGGACCCCGGCCGGCTGTCGCCGGTGGCCGAGACGCTGCTCAACCGCATGGAGCGCGAGCGCCAGGCCACGCTGCTCTACCGGTCGCTTCCCACCCAGATCGGCGAGGCCAAGGGCTTCCCGATGGCGTTCTTCAACGACCGCCGCACACCAGACCTCCAGTTCGACTACGTGGTCTTCGCGTCGGGTCGGCGGGCCTCCACCCCGGCCGAGGTCGGCCTGTCCGACGCCGCGCTCGCCACCGGGCGCGTCTGGTTCCTGGGCGAACCAGAAGAAGCGGTCGACGGCGTTCCCATGTCGCCCGGATGGCGGGTGGGGCGCGAGCTGCTGGCTTCGGCGTTCCCCGACGTGGAGGTGCCCGAGGCACGGCCCGAGCGGCGCCGCGGCTTCCCCGAGGTCATCGACGAGCTGCGCGCCGAGCACTACAACGCCACCATCACCCACTTCGAGCCCACCCACTCAGACCTGTGGGTGCTGCGGGTGAAGCCCGACCACGGCTCGGTATCGCACCTCCCCGGCCAGTACGCGTCGCTCGGCCTGGGCTACTGGGAGGAGCGCATCGACAGCGCCGTCGACCCCGACCTCGACGCCAAGTTCGACAAGCTGATCCGCCGGTCGTACTCGATCTCGTGCCGGATCTTCGACGAGCACGGCTACCTGTCCGACGACTGGACCTCCGACGAGCTGGAGTTCTACATCGTCCTGGTCCCGCCCACGCCGGACAACGTCCCCGGGCTCACGCCCCGCCTGGCGCTGAAGAAGCCGGGCGACCGCATCTACCTCGGCCCGAAGGTGGCCGGCCGCTACACGCTGGCCCCTGTGACCGATCCGGCGGGCACCGTCATCCTGTTGTCGACCGGCACCGGTGAGGCTCCCCACAACGCCATGGTCACCGAGCTCCTGCGCAAGGGCCACCACGGTCCGATCGTCTCGGCGGTCACGGTTCGGGAGTGGGCCGACCTCGGCTACACCGACCAGCACCGGGAGCTGGAGAAGCGCTACCCGAACTACACGTACCTGCCGCTTCCCACCCGGGAGAGCGACGTTCCCAAGCGCTACATCCAGGACCTCATCACCGCCGACGCCTTCGAGAAGGAGCTGGGGGTGCCGCTCGATGCGGCCACCACCCACGTGTTCCTGTGCGGCAACCCGGCCATGATCGGCCTCCCCGAGGAGCACGACGGCGAGGAGCGGTTCCCCGAGGTGACCGGCGTGGTCGAGCTGCTGACGGATAGGGGCTTCACCCTCGACCGTCGCAACCAGCCCGGCAACATCCACTTCGAGGAGTACTGGTAGGTCTCAGGTGGAAGCGAAGGCCCGGTCCGTGGGGACCGGGCCTTCTTCACCTCTGCTCAGCAAGCAGCGGGGGTGGTTGCTCGATCGCCAGGCAGTCACGCGGTGGCGTCGTCGACCGAAGGAACGAGTCGTTCGGTCATCCGTGCGAGATCCGGTCAGGATCTCACCAGCGACGGTCGCCGTCCCCGGGGGCTTTGTCAATGCGAAACCAGACATTCGTGGCCCAGAACGCCGTTCTCATCCCGTTCTGACGCTGGCCGCGGTCGGGCTCGCACGTTGCGTGTTCAGGTTCCGGAGATCCGGGCCACCACCGGGGCGAAGGCATCGGCGGCCTCGACCGGGATCACCCAGTTGCTGAGACCCCATCGGTCGCGCCGCTCCAGGATCGTGTCGGCGATCTGTTCGACGCTGCCCACCAGGATGTGCGCCGAGCGCCGGGCCTCGTCGGTGGTCACCCCGTTGGCCACGGCGGCCTGGTCGAGGACGCGGTCGGGATCGTCGGTGACGCTCGCCGGGATCACCACCAGGCTCAGCTCGAGGTCGTCGAGCGAACGCCCCTGGGATGCGGCGCCCTCGCTGATCCAACCGAGCTGGCGGTCCATCCCCTCCTCCACCGTCACCGATGGTGGGTAGGGACCGATCTGACGAGACTCCCAGGCCGGTGAGATGGAGACGATGTCGGCCACGGTCCCCGCATAGCGGAGCATCCGACGTTGGGCGGCGCCGATCAGCAGCGGGGGGTGCGGTCGTTGCACAGGCTTCGGAGTGCCGCTCACGCCGTGGACGCTGTAGTGCTCGCCGTCGTGGTCGACGGGTTCTCCGGCGAACAGCGCCTTCATCACCCCGATCGACTCCTTCAACCGGGAGATTCGGACGCCGGGCGGATCGAACCGGACGCCCGACCCCTCGTAGTCCGACGGCAGCCAGCCCGCACCCATGCCCCAGTCGGCCCGCCCCTCCGACAGCAGGTCGAGGGTGGCGATCTCCTTCGCGGCGATGACCGGATTGCGGAGGTCGTTGCAGAGCACCTGGGTTCCCACGCGCAGGGTGGTGGTGG
>JAAZBK010000228.1 GCA_012513855.1 Acidimicrobiales bacterium | reverse complement strand
CGAACCACGACCTGTCGAGCCGGCTCGAGACCGACCACGCTTGGATCGTCGGCCGCACCGGCATCCACGCCCGGCGGGTCGCCGACCCGTCCGAGACCACCACCGTGCTCGCCACCCGCGCCGCCGCTACCGCCATCGACGACGCCGGCTGTGCCCGCTCGGCCATCGACCTCGTGGTCGTGGCCACGGCCACCCCCGACTCGGCCTGCCCGTCCACCGCCGCCCGCGTGGCGGCGGAGCTGGACCTGCGGGCGGGTGGCTACGACGTCAACGCAGCCTGCTGCGGCTTCGTCCACGCCCTCCACGGCGCCGTGGCGCTGCTGGCCGACGGTTCGCTGAGCACGATCCTGGTGATCGGGTCCGACCGCTTCACCACCCTCACCGACCCCCACGACCGGGGCACGGCCGTACTGTTCGGCGACGGCGCCGCCGCCGTGGTGATCGGTCGCACGTCTGCGGTGCCGGGAGCGCCCGGGGTCCTCGGTTCCGATGTCGGCGGAGACCCGCGCAGCCTGGGCATCCTCGAGACCCGCCCGGGAGAGCAGTACCTGACCATGGACGGGCCCGAGCTGTTCCGCCGGGCCACCCGCGGCCTCGTCTCCTCGGCGGCGGCCGCCCTCGACCGCGCCGGGCTCACCGCCGACGACCTCGACCTGTTCGTCCCGCACCAGGCGAACGCCCGGATCATCGGGGCCGCCGCCGACCGGCTCGGAATCCCCGACGACCGCGTGGTGGTCGACCTCGCCGAGAAGGCCAACACGTCGGCCGCCTCCATCCCGCTCGCGCTCGACACCGCCCGGGGCGACGGCCGCCTCACCGACGGCGACCACCTCCTGCTCAGCAGCGTCGGGGCCGGACTCGGATGGGCAAGCATCGTGCTGCGGTGGGGACGGTGACCGCGTCGACAGCGCCCAAGGTGGCGCTGATCACCGGGGCCACCGGCGCCATAGGCGCGGCCACGGCCGAGGCGCTGGCCGGCACCGGCCTCGCGGTGGCGGTGGGCTGGCGCTCCGACGGCGACGCCGCCGATGCCGTGGTCGAGCGGTGCCGCGCATCGGGATCCGAAGCGATGGCCGTCCGGCTCGACGTCACCGACCCCGACGAGGTCGACCGCGCCGTGAAGGAGGTGGAGGCCGAGCTCGACCGGGTCGCGGTGCTCGTGAACAACGCGGGAGCCACCGCTGACGGTCTGTTCCTGCGCATGTCGACCGACGACTGGCGCACGGTCATGGCCACCAACCTCGACGGCGCCTTCCACACCACGTCCCGGGTGGTGCCCGGCATGGTCCGGGCCCGCTGGGGCCGGATCGTGAACGTCACCTCGGTGGTCGGCCTGAGCGGCTCGGCCGGCCAGGCCAACTACGGAGCCGCCAAGGCCGGCCTGGTGGGCATGACCCGCTCCCTCGCCCGGGAGCTCGCCACCCGCTCGATCACCGTGAACGCGGTGGCACCAGGCCCGATCGACTCCCCCATGCTCGCGGCGGCAGGCGCCGACCGCCGGGCGGCACTGTGCGAGCAGGTGCCAGCCGGCCGCGTCGGCACACCCGAGGAGGTCGCCGCGGCGGTGGCGTACCTCTGCTCCGACGGTGCCGCCTACGTCACCGGTTGTGTGCTGCCCGTGGACGGCGGCCTCGGCATGGGCCACTGACGTCCCCTGCAGTCCGCCAACCCACCCGTTCGACCCACCTCGAAGTCCATCCCCCAGAACCCCACAGGAGAACAACCAGACATGACCACCCCCACCGCCACCCGTCAGGACATCGTCGACACCGTCTACGAAGCCTGCGTCGAGATCCTCCAGGCCGACCGCTCCACCCTGAGCGAGACCACCGCGTTCGCCGCCGACCTGGAGGCCGACAGCCTGGCCCTGGTCGAGATCGTGATGGTGCTCGAGGAGCGCTTCGACCTGCGGATCCCCGAAGAGGACCTCGACGGCGTGGACACCATCGGCGCCGCCGCCGACCTCGTGTCCGAGCGCCTGGCTGCCGCCGCGTGACCAGCCCAGCGGTGGTCGTGACCGGCGTCGGGGTGGTCAGCCCGGCCGGTCTCGACGCCCACACCACCTTCGACCACGTCCTCGCGGCGAAGGGGGTCACCACGGCCGAGCTGACCGCTCCCGTCGTCGACTTCGATCCCACCTGCTGGATCGATCCCAGGGAGGTCCGGCGCATCGACCGGGTCGGCCAGTTCGGTCTGGCCGCGGCGGCCGAGGCGATCGCCCAGGCAGGACTCACCACGAACGGTTCCACCGTGGATCCCCGGCGGGTGGCGGTGGTGGTCGGCTCTGGGGTTGGCGGGCTGACCACCCTGGAGGACGGCGTGGAGACCAGGGTCACCAAGGGATCCCACCGGGTCGGACCGCTGCTGGTGCCGATGATGATGCCCAACGCCACCGCCGGCCTGATCGCCCTCCGCCACGGGTTCCGGGGCGCGGCGCTGGCGGTGGCCACCGCGTGTGCCTCCGGAGCCAACAGCATCGGCGAGGGCATGCACCTCATCCGCTCTGGTCGGGCCGACGTGGTGGTGGCCGGCGGCAGCGAGGCGGCCATCACCCCCACCGCCCTGGCCGGGTTCGCCCGGATGGGCGCGCTCAGCAGCCGCACCTCCGATCCGGCCGGGGCGTCGAGGCCCTTCGACCGAGACCGCGACGGGTTCGTGATGGGCGAGGGAGCCGGCATCGTCGTGCTGGAGTCGGAGGACCACGCCACCCGCCGGGGCGCCACGATCCTGGGAGAGGTGGCTGGCTACGGCGCCACCTGCGACGCCCACCACCTCACCGCACCGGACCCCACCGGACAGGGTGCGCTCGAGAGCATGCGCCTGGCCATCGCCGACGCGGGGCTCGATCCCCGGTCGATCGGTCACGTCAACGCCCACGGCACCTCCACGCCCTTGAACGATCGGGCCGAGTCCGACGCCCTGGTCGCTCTGTTCGGCGGACCGACCCCACCGGTCACCTCGACCAAGGGCGTGACCGGACACCTCGTAGGCGCTGCGGGCGCAGTCGAGGCTGTGATCGGACTGCTCTCGGCCCGATCCGGACGGGTGCCGCCGGTCGCCAACCTCACCGACCCCGACGTCGATCCCGACGTCGACCTGGTGCGAGACGAGCCCCGCTCCATCAACGGCACCGTCGTCCTCTCCAACTCCTTCGGCTTCGGCGGCCACAACGCGGCGCTGGTCCTCATCGCCCGTCCCTCGACGTGAGCCTCCTCGCCGATCCCATCACCCCGATCGGCGCCGCCCGGCCTGACGCGGTGGTGGCGGGGCTGCGAGAGCTCGACGGACGGACCGTCGCCTGGTTCGAGCTGTCGGGCCGCACGGCCACCAGCAGCGGAGCCGCCGAAGCGGAGGTGGTGGAGCGGGCCCTCTCCATCGCCGGCACCGTCGGGTGCCCGGTGGTGGGCGTGGTGCGATCGGTGGCCGTGGAGGTGGCGCCGACCGGGCTCGACGGTCTCGTGGCGTGGGGCCGGGTGGCCGCCGCGGCGACCCGGCTCTCGGGGGTGGTCCCGATCCTGGTGGCGGTGACCGGCCCGGTCCACGGCAGCCTGGCCCCGATCCTCGGGCTCGCCGACCACGTGGTGATGACCGCCGATGCCACCGCCTACGTGAACGGCCCCGCGCCCGTGGAGCGGATCACCGGTGCGCAGGTCACGCCAGGTGAGCTCGGCGGGTCCGCCGTGCACTCGTCCACGTCGGGACTCGTGTCGCTGACCGCCACCGACGCCGACGACGCCGTGGCCGCCCTCTCGGAGCTGCTCGACCACCTGCCCGACAACCACCTGGCCGAAGCTCCCCACCGGCCCACCGGCGACGCCCCGACCCGGCCATGCCATGCGGCCGCATCGGTGGTGCCGGCCGAACCCCACCGCTCCTACGACATCCGCGACGTGGTGGCCGACGTCATCGACCACGGGAGCCTCCTGGAGGTCCATCCCGACCACGCCCCCAACGTGGTGACCGCCTACGCCCGACTCGGGGGCACCTCGGTGGCGATCGTGGCCAACCAGCCGGGCGTCCGGGCCGGCACGCTCGACATCCCGGCATCGGTGAAGGCCGCCCGCCACGTCCAGTTGGCCGACGCCTTCGGGATCCCCATCCTCACCTTCGTCGACACCCCCGGCTACCAACCCGGACGGGAGCTGGAACGCCGGGGCATGATCCGCCACGGCGCCAAGCTGGTGCACGCCTACGCCGCCGCCACCGTCCCCCGCCTGTGCGTGATCGTGCGCAAGGCCTATGGAGGGGCGTACATCGTGATGGACTCCCGCACCATGGGCAGCGACCTGGTGCTGGCGTGGCCGCGCGCCGAGATCGCGGTGATGGGCGCGGCCGGCGCGGTGGGGATCCTCCACCGCGGCGAGGACGACCCCGCCATACGGGCCAAGCTGGAGGAGCAGTACCGAGACGCGTTCTGCACTCCACGCATCGCCGCGGAGCGCGGCCTGGTCGACGACGTGGTCGACCCGGCCGACACCCGCCGGGTGCTGGCCGCGGCGCTCCCCAGGCTCCGACACAAGCGCCCCGAGCTACCGGCCCGCAAGCACGACAACCAGCCCCTCTGACCCGCCCGACCCGAACCACCTACCGACAACCTGAACCCGGAACCCGAGAACCCGAGAACCCGAGAACCCATGCTCCTCAGAGATCGAACCGTCCTGGTCACCGGGGTCCTCACCCCGTCGTCCATCGCCTTCACGGTCGCGAAGCTCGCCCAGGAACAGGGGGCCACGGTGGTCCTCACCTCCTTCGACCGCGCCCTGGCCGTGACCCGCCGCTCCGCCCGCCGGCTGCCGGTGGAGCCCGAGGTGGTCGAGCTCGACGTGACCGACCCTGGACACCTCGGGACCCTCACCCAGCGGCTCCCCGTCGACCGCCTCGACGGCGTGGTCCACTCGATCGGCTTCGCCCCGGCCGCCTGCCTCGGCCAGGACGAGGGCCTGTTCGCCGCGGAGTGGGAGGACGTGGCCACCGCCCTCCAGGTCTCGGCGTGGTCGTTCAGCGCCCTGGCCCGCGCCGTGAAGCCCGTGCTGGCTCCGGGCGGGTCGATCGTGGGCCTGGACTTCGACGCCTCCCGCACCTGGCCCGCCTACGACTGGATGGGCGTGGCCAAGGCCGCGCTGGAGTCGACCAGCCGCTACCTGGCCCGCGACCTCGGACCCGATTCGGTCCGCGTGAACCTGGTGGCAGCGGGTCCCCTGCGCACCGTCGCCGCCCGCAGCATCCCCGGCTTCGCCCACATCGAGGAGTCGTGGGGCAACACCGCACCGCTCGGGTGGGACGTCGACGACCCCGAGCCCGCGGCCCGAGCCGTGGTGGCCCTCCTGTCGGACTGGTTCCCGGCCACCACCGGCGAGATCGTGCACGTCGACGGCGGCGCCCACGCCATCGGAGCCGCCGCCCCTATCGTTGGGGCCGGACCAGACCCGAGCGGATAGCCCCGCGATGTGGAAGGCGGGCCGATGACCGACCCAGGAACCGAGCAGGCGGACCCGGGCGGCGACGCCCTCGACATCCCCGAATGGCTCCGTCCCGTCGTGGTGGTGTGCACCTTCGCCGCCCTGATGTGGGTGGTGGAGATCATCGACCTCATCCCCGGCACGAACCTCGACCGTTGGGGCATCCGGCCCCGCGAGATCGGCGGCCTGATCGGCATCGTCACCATGCCCCTGCTCCACGACGGCTTCGGCCACCTCATCTCCAACACGATCCCGTTCGTGATCATGGG
>JAAZBK010000227.1 GCA_012513855.1 Acidimicrobiales bacterium | reverse complement strand
GACCTGTCGTTGGAGGAGGCGGTCAGCCGCTACGCCACGGGTTGCCCGCGCTGCGGCGCGCTCCCCTGCGCGTGCCCGTAGGCCTCAGCTCTCGGCCGCGACCAGCTCCGCGATCTGTACCGCGTTGAGGGCCGCGCCCTTGCGCAGGTTGTCGTTCGACAGGAAGAGCGCCAGACCGTTCTCGACCGTCTCGTCGACCCGGATCCTCCCCACGTAGGTGGGATCCTGACCGGCCGCCATCAGCGGCGTGGGCACCTCGGCCAGTTCCACGCCGGGGGCGTAGTCGAGGATCTGTCGGGCCTGGTCGGGCGTGATCGACCGCTCGAAGGAAGCGTTGATCGCAAGCGAGTGACCGGTGAACACCGGAACCCTCACGCACGTGCCCGAGACCTTGAGGCCGGGGACGTCGAGGATCTTGCGCGTCTCGTTGCGCAGCTTCTTCTCCTCGTCGGTCTCGTCGAGCCCGTCGTCGACGATCGAACCGGCGAGCGGCAACACGTTGAACGCGATGGGAGCTGCGAACTTCTGGGGGGCCGGGAACTCCACCGCCCGCCCGTCGTGGGTGAGCGCTGCGGCCCGGTCGACCACCTTGCGGGCCTGCTCGTCGAGCTCCTCCACCCCGGCCAGACCGCCACCCGAGACGGCCTGGTAGGTGGAGACGACCATGGAGCGCAGACCGGCCTCGCGGTGCAGCGGACCCAGCACCGGCATGGCGGCCATGGTGGTGCAGTTGGGGTTGGCGATGATGCCCCTGGGGCGGTCGGACGCAGCGTGGCCGTTGACCTCGGCCACCACCAGCGGGACCTCGGGGTCCATGCGCCACGCCGACGAGTTGTCGATGACCACCGGGCCCTGACCGGCCACCTTGGGAGCCAGCTCCTTGGAGGTTCCGCCCCCGGCCGAGAACAGCACGATGTCGAGCCCGCTGTAGTCGGCGGTGGCGGCATCCTCGACCACCACGTCGCCGGTCGGGCCGGAGATGGTGCGGCCGGCCGAACGAGCCGAGGCGAAGAGACGGAGCTCGTCGAGCGGGAACTTCCGCTCGGCGAGGATGCCCATCATCACGCCGCCGACCTGTCCAGTTGCTCCAACGATTCCTACGCGCATGATCACAAGGCTAAGGCCCGAGCGCTCGACCTCCCAATGGGTTGCCGCGCAGCGACGACGGCCCTACCGGCTCTAGCCGTCGCTCCGGTCCCTACGCGACGTCGAGGCCGAAGGCGCTGTGCAGGACCGATACGGCCCGGTCGCACTGATCGCCGGCCACCACCACCGAGATCCGGATGGCCGACGTGGAGATCATCTCGATGTTGATGTCGTTGGCGGCGAGGGTCTCGAAGACGGTGGCCGCCACGCCGGGGTTGGTCTTCATGCCGGCGCCCACGAGCGACACCTTGGCGATCGAGGGGTCGGGCGTGACGCTGTCGGCGCCGATCTCGTTGGCCACCTGCTCGGTGAGCGGCAGGACCGTGGAGAGCTCGTCGGCCGGGAGCGTGAAGGAGATGTCGGTCTCCCCCTGCTCGGACACGTTCTGCACGATCATGTCGACGTTGACGCCGGCCGACGCCAGGGCGCGGAACACCTTGGCGGCCACGCCGGGCTGGTCGGGCACGTTGGTGATGGTGATCTTGGCCTCGGAGTCGTCGCCGACCACCCCGGAAACGATCGCGTCCTCCATGTCGGGCTCCTCTTCGGTGATCCAGGTCCCCGGCTCCCACGTGAACGCGGAGCGCACGTGCAGGCGTACGCCGTGGGTGCGGGCGAACTCCACCGCCCGCATGGCCGGCTTGGGGCAGCCGGCAGCGCACATCTCGAGCATCTCGTCGAAGGAGATGCGGTTGATCCGGCGGGCCACCGACACGACGCGAGGATCGGTGGTGAACACGCCGGACACATCGGTGTAGAGCTCGCACACGCCGCCCAGCCTCTCCGCGAGCGCCACGGCAGTGGTGTCGGAGCCGCCGCGACCCAAGAAGGTGACGTCGTGGTCGGTGGACACGCCCTGCGCCCCGCCGACCACCGGCACCCGACCGGCGGCGACGGCATCTCGGATGCGGTCGGCCCGCACCTCGAGGATCTTGGCGTTCATGTGCGTGGTGTCGGTGAGGAAGCCGGCCTGGCTGCCTGTGAAGGAGTCGGCCGGGACCCCGAGGTCGTGCAGCGCCATGCACAACAGAGCGGTGGACTTGCGCTCGCCGGCGGTGATGAGCATGTCCATCTCTCGGCCGGGGCGGGTCTTGGACACCTGGCTGGCCAGGTGGAGGAGCTCGTCGGTCTCCTTGCCCATGGCCGAGACCACCACCACCACCTGCTCGCCGCGCTTCATGGTGCGCGCGACGTGGTCGGCCACCTCCCGGATCCGCTCCGGGTCGGCCAACGACGTACCACCGAACTTCTGAACGACCACACCCACGGCCAGGCACGGTATCGGGATCGGACCCGGATCCCGAAAAGTCCCTGGTCCGGGAAGCCTCCAACCGACCCGGCCGCTCAGCCCGACCGGCTCAGCCCGACCAGCGACGTCCGCCGCCGTCAGGCGACGTCGGCGGGGCAGGTCAGACGATCCGAAGGGGGTCGTTGGGGATCTCGGGGCCGTCGATCATGACGCCCCACGACCGCAGCTGGGCGATGCCGGTGGGGATGTCGCCGCCCACCAGGGTGCACAGCGCCTTGAGGTCGTCGTGGCGAAGCGACAGCACCTTGCCGTTGAAGTCGCCGCGGGCATCGATGATCGACTGCACGAATCGACGGATGGGAGCCGCCGGGTCTATCCGGCCGAGCGCCTCCAGGTCGAGGACGATCTTGCGACGCTCCGGCGGTTCCGCGAGCGGGGTGGGCTCTCCCAGCAGGACCGCCACGGGCACCCGGTAGAACTCGGCCAGTGCCCGCAGCCGTGGCAGGGAGAGGGTGCGAAAGCCCCGCTCGTACGCACCGACGGCCGAAGCGCTCCACCGGCCCTCCGAGCGCGACTCGACCTCGGCCAGCGACAGGCCCTGGGCCTGGCGAATCGCCCGCAGCCGCTGCCCGACGGACCTGGTGTACTCGAAGTCGTCGTCGGCGACATCGGAGGGCGGGTCGTCGGGGAGACCGATCAGATCGGGTTCGCTCACCGGCCCATTCTGCCCGCTCAGTACGGAAAGGCAACAGCCGACCACCCACCGCGGCGATCCACGCCCGCCCGGTGGACCCGGTCCGGGGCTGAGCACCATCGCTGGGAGCGAACCTCTCGTCCGTCGGCTCCGGCACGTTCCCGCGCTCCTGGGCCAGCCTGGAAGAGACGATCCCCGGCGTGATCGACGGTGGGTCGCGCTTGTAGCGTCTCGCCCCATGGGCACCGACAAGCGAGAGCGGAAGAAGGCGAACAGGGCCGCCAAGTTGGCGGCGGAGCAGGCCGAGGCCGAGAGGGCCCGACGCCGGCGAGCCTTTCGCAACGTGGTGCTCTTCGGCGTGGGGATCATCGTGGTGGCCGTCCTGCTCTCGCTGGTGGGCTGCTCCGACGACGTCGACGACCAGGCGATCGACGCGGGCGCGAGCCCCGACACCGACCAGACCACCGATACCGACGACCCCACCGGGGCGACGTCCACCAGCACCCCCGCCGACGGACCGGCCCCGTTCGGTTCCGGTGCCTGCCCGCCGGTCGAAGGGGTCGACGAACCGGTGATCGACTTCTCCGACTCACCTGATCAGTGCATCGACCTGACCAAGACCTACGCGGCCCTGTTCGAGACCACCGAGGGCGATTTCACCGTGGCTCTCGACGCAGCCGCCAACCCGATCACCGTGAACAACTTCGTGGTGCTCGCCCGCTACGGCTACTACGACGGCACCGACCTCTTCCGGACCGAGGCGACCACCGGCATCATCCAGGGAGGCTCGCCCCACACCCAGTCGAACACCGACCCGGGACCCGGCTACACGATCCGCGACGAGAACCTCCCGTTCAGCAGCGACGACTACGGTCCCGGCACCCTCGCCATGGCTCGGACGTCGCTGCCCCACAGCGCGAGCGGACAGTTCTTCCTCCTCGCCAACGAGGGCGGGCGCTACCTCGGCGACCCGGCCCAGTTGGGCGACTCCGCCGGCAGCTACGTGGCGTTCGGCCAGACCACCGACGGCCTCGACGTCCTCGAAGCGATCGCCGCCCTCGACGACGGCACCCGGGTTCCGAGCCGTCAGGTGACCATCGAGAAGGTCACGGTCACCGAGTCCTGATCCCCGGCTCCTGACCTCAGGACGGCAGGGCTGACAGGCCGGCCGGTTCGCCGCCCTCGAACACCGCCACGTCTCCTGCACCGGCCGCGCTCCAGGTGCCGTCACCGGCCCGGATCAGCGCCGTTCGTCCGTCGACCCCCGCGAGCACGAGCCCGGCCGGGCTCATCCGGAGGGTCCGGTGGGCGGCGTCCTCCGACCAGGTGTCGTGAGACGGGATCACCGACATGCCGGTGAGCAAGCCGAGCCCGATGGTGAAGGCGCCGCCACGAGGATCGACCATCGGGTCGCACAGGACCATGGCGCCGGCCGACGAGCCGGCGAGCACGCCGCCGTCACGCCACGCCGCCACCAGGGCCTCCCACACCGGCGTGTCCTTGAGCACCGAGCGCACGTGCATCGGTGACCCGCCGACCAGGTACGTGAACCTGGAGG
>JAAZBK010000226.1 GCA_012513855.1 Acidimicrobiales bacterium | reverse complement strand
GAGGCCGTGGCCGAGGCCGACGGGTTCGATGCCGAGACCGAGGCGCTGCTCGCCACCCGGGAGGGCGGCCGCATCTCCATAGCGGAGGCCGGCGCGCTGACGTTCAGCGTCCACCTGGCGGCGCGATCGGCGGTCATGAGCCGGGTGGTGTCTCACCCGAACCTGCTCGGGGTGGTCGCCGACCTGGTCGGGCCCGACGTGCGGCTGTACTGGGACCAGGCCGTCTACAAGAAGCCCGAGAAGCCCCGGCGGTTCCCGTGGCACCAGGACAACGGCTACGGCTTCGTCGAACCCCAGCAGTACCTCACCGTCTGGCTGGCCCTCACCGACGCCACGTCCGACAACGGCTGTCCCCAGATCGTGCCGGGCCTCCACCGGGGCGGCACCCTCCGGCACCGCTACGTCGATCCCCTGGGGTGGGAGTGCCTGTCCGAACCCGAGGGCACCTTGGCGGCTCCGGTGCCGGCGGGAGGGGCGGTGGTGTTCTCGTCGCTCACCCCGCACCTGACCGGCCCGAACCTCACCGACGGCGTGCGCAAGGCGTACATCGTCCAGTACGCGCCCGATGGAGCCGAGAAGCTCGAGGGCGACTGGCAGACGGGTCCGCCCACGGGGCGCACGAGGTGCGACGACCCGACCCGGCAGCCGGTGGTGCTCCGCAACGGCTCCCCGGTACCAGCCGCCGGCGCCCCGGTCGCCGACGGGCCCTGACGGGACGGACCGGGCTCGTCTCGGGGGTCAGCGCCGGTCGACCACGACCGTGTCGCCCATGGCTGGCACCCGCGCCGCCCAGCCGAGCTCGTGCTCGATCCGGCTGCGGAGGCGATCGGCGGCACTCGCCTCGCCGTGGACGACCGACACCGCGGATGGCCGTGACGGAGTCGATCGCAACCAGGTGAGGAGCTCGTCGGCGTCGGCGTGGGCCGAGAGGCTGTCGAGGGTGACCACCTCGGCGTTCACGTCGACGTCCTCGCCGAACACGCGCAGCGACCTGGCGCCGTTGGCCAGTGACTCACCACGGGTGCCGGCGGCCTGGAACCCGGGCAGCACGATCGTGCTCCGGTGGTCGGGCGCAACCTGGAACAGGTGGTGGAGCACGCGGCCGCCGGTGAGCATCCCGCTAGCGGTGATCACGACCATGGGACCCCGTCGAGAGGTGAGCGCGATCGATTCCTCGACGGTGCGGACCAGCTCCACGCCGGCCCGCATCTCGGCGACCTCGTGGCGTGCGAGGCGGTGCTCGCCGCTGGAGCGCAGGAAGAGCTCGGTGGCGTGGATGGCCATCGGGCTGTTCAAGAAGGTGGGCAGCTCTGGGATCCGTCCCTCTCGCCGAAGGGTGGCGAGCACGTGCAGGATCGCCTGGGCCCGTCCCACCGCGAACGCTGGGATGAGGACGATCCCTCCCCGGCGAGCGGTGCGGGTGACCACGTCGGCGAGCAGGTCGTGGGGATCGCCGTCGGAGTGGAGCCGGTTGCCGTAGGTCGACTCGACCACGATGTGGTCGGCCGCTGGCGGCGGCGCCGGATCCCGCATCACCACGTCGTTCGTCCGGCCGAGATCACCGCTGAAGAGCACCGACGAGCGGCCGTCGGTCAGCCAGGCCGATGCCGCGCCGAGGATGTGGCCGGCCGGGCTGAACCGGGCCTCGACGCCGGAGGCGGGTGAGAACAGCCGGTCGACGTCGACGGTGCGGAACCGTTCGAGCGCCCGTTGGGCGTCGTCCTGGGTGAACAGCGGCAGTGCCGGATCGTGCTTGGTGGAGCGCCGCTTGTTGGCGTAGCGAGCGTCCTCCTCCTGGATGTGGGCTGTGTCGGGCAGGAGGATTTGGGCGAGAGCGGCGGTGGACGGGGTGCACCAGATGTCACCGGCGAAGCCGTCGCGCACCAGGGCCGGGAGGTATCCGCTGTGGTCGACGTGGGCGTGGGTGAGGACCACCGCGTCGAGCGACGAAGGTGCCACGGGGAACGGCTCCCAGTTCTTCTCCCGCAGCCGCTTCACCCCCTGGAACAGACCGCAGTCGACGAGGATCCGGGTGCTGCCAGCCTGCACCAGGAACCGTGATCCGGTGACCGTCTCTGCGGCCCCGAGGAACGAGATCTCCAGCTTGTGTCCCATGTCGGTCATCTCTCAGCCGGTGATCGGGTTCCGGCGGTGGTGGAACACTCCAGGAAACCAGCGTCGTAGCCCGGATGGAAGGGTCGAAGGTCCATCGCGGGGATGGATGCGCAGGTCACGGGGGCCGTGCGGACGAAGTCGACAGCTCTGGAATACCAGGCCGACGGAGGTAGTTGAAGATTAAACAAGCATCCAGACCCCAAGGAGCATCAGATGAGCACCACCACCGCCCCCACCGCAGTCTCGGCCATCGCCACCGACCTGACCGGCGACTACGCGATCGACCCGACCCACTCCCGGGTCGGCTTCAGCGCCCGCCACGCAATGGTGACCAAGGTCCGCGGCTCCTTCACCGAGTTCGAGGGATCCGGTCACCTCGACGCATCCGACCCCTCGAAGTCGAGCGTCTCGATGACCATCCAGGCCGCCAGCATCGACACGCGCAACGCCGACCGCGACGGACACCTGCGCTCGAACGACTTCTTCGACATGGAGAAGTACCCCGAGATCAAGTTCGTGTCGACCTCGGTGGAGCAGACCGCCGACGACGAGTTCACCGTCACCGGTGACCTCACGATCAAGGACGTGACCAAGCCCGTATCGGTGGAGTTCGAGTACAGCGGCTCCGCGGTGGACCCCTACGGCAACACCCGCATCGGGTTCGAGGGCAAGACCGTGGTCAACCGCAAGGACTGGGGCGTCAACTGGAACGCCGCCCTCGAAGCCGGAGGCGTTCTCGTGGGCGAGAAGGTCACCCTCGAGTTCGAGATCTCCGCGATCCGCCAGGCGAACTGACCGCCGCCGGTCCCGCGATCCCCCTTGGGGGGAGAGGTCCCCACCGCTCACCGCGGTGGGGGCCTCTTTCGCGTCAGCGCATCTGCTCGGCGGCGAAGCCCTCCACGCCCGCGATCGGCAGGAGTTCCTCGTGGCCGATCTGGCGGAGCAGGCTGGCACCGTCGAGGTAGACGCGCTCGTTGGTGATCCGGTCGCCGTCGAAGCTGAACACGGCGATAACGGCCACGCGGAACGCCCTGCCGGTGGGCGGCAGGCCGAGGAACTCTCCCGTGTTGGTGCCGAGCAGGTCGAACTCCGACACGACGGTGTCGTCGTCGGCGACGTGCATCCGGACGTTCTCGTGGCGCTGGTCGGGAAACGCCGTTCGCTGGGCCCGGTGGTAGGCCACCACCGCATCGGGACCTTCGTGGACCTGTCCGGTTGCGACGATCTCGTAGCGGGGGACGTCGCGGAAGGTGGCCAGGCACGCGTCCCAGTCGTGATCGATCTCGGAGCGGAAGTGCTCGTCGAGCACCGCAAGCCGCTTGGTTCGCAGGTCGTCATCGATGTTCATCTGGTCTCGCGTTCGATCGTGTTCGGTGGTCAGGCTCGACCGGGGTTCAGGGCGCAGGAGCCAGCAGGAGGGCCTCGAGCAGGAGCGGCAGTTGAGCGCGGAACGTGGCGAGGTCCAGCGGCTCGCGGTTCGGGTGAGCGCTGTCGATCAGCCGGGCCTGATCGGCGATGGTCCGCAGGCCGAACGAGGTGGCCAGCACGATCCGCTCGACGTGGAGCTCGGCGGGAACCGGCTCGAGGTGCCCGATGATGAGCGTCGTGCTCAGGCCCAGGCCGGGAAGCGTCTGCATGAACGCCTGGGTGAAGCCCATGTAGCGCTCGTCGGCGATGACGTTGGCCATCATGCGCAGACGCAGTCGCAGCGGTCCGTCGGTCAGGTCCTCCATGAGCGGCGTGAGGGTGGCCTCCAGGACCGAACGCAGATCTGGTCGGTCGGTGCCGGCCAGGAGCCTCTCCAGCGCGTCGAGGCGCCGCCCGTCGTGGTCCTCGACCACCATCGTGATGAGCTCCTTGACGAGCTCTTCCTTTCCGCCGAAGTGGTAGGCGGTGGCCGATCGGTTGCGGTGTCCGCTGGCCCGGTGGATGTCGCCCAGCGACACGCCGTCTACCCCGCGTTCGGCGAACAGCGCGGTGGAGGCCTCGATGAGGGCCTCTCTGCCCAGCTGTGCTCCCGTCACGGCGGCTCCTCCTTCGTTCCCTCACGCTAGTGCTCCCCTTTCCGGGGCGGAGGTCGCTCGTCGTGCCAGAGTGGCGGGCGAAAGGGGATGTCAGATGCATCGATCACCAGGTGTCCGGGCCGGCCTCGCCGCGCTCATCGCGTTCGTGATGGTGGTGGCCGTGGCGTGCAGCGCCGACGATGCCGACGACGCAGCCGGCGGCTCGTCGGGCGGGTCAGCCGACGCCACCACCGAGACCACCGGAGGCGGGAACGCCACCGGAGAGCTGGTCTCGACCGACTGGCAGAAGGTCCTGGCTCCGCCGTCGTGCCACTGCAGCGACGGTTCGCCCTTCCACTACTGGGTCCGCCGCGGCGACCCCGGCAAGGTCCTGTTCTACCTGGAGGGTGGCGGGGCGTGCTTCAGCGCCGAGACCTGCGCCTCCGACACCGCCACCTACACGGTGAACATCGAAGGCGACGGCGGTCCGGGCGACGGCGGGATCTTCGATCTGGAGAACGACGAGAACCCCCTGGCCGACCACTCCATGATCTATGTGCCGTACTGCACCGGCGACCTCCACCTCGGCGATGCCGTCACCGACTACTCCGACGACGTCACCGTCCACCACAACGGCTACACCAACGCGTCCACCGCGCTCGCAGCCGCCGGTGCCCTGTTCCCCGATGCCACCGAGGTGGTGGTGGCGGGGTCGAGCGCCGGGTCGGCAGGAGCGCCCGGCTTCGGTGGCGGTGCCCACGACGTCTGGCCCGACGCCGACGTGGCGGTGATCGCCGACGGGTCGGCGGCCTATCCCGGTACTCCGGAGATCACCTTGACGATCGGTGGTCTCTGGGGCGTCGACGAGGGCATCCCGCTGTGGCCGGAGACGGCCGACCTGCCGGCCGAGGCCTGGTCGCTCCACGGTCTGTTCACCAACTCGGCCACGCACTTCCCCGAGATCCGCTTCGCATCGTTCAACGACGCGTACGACGAGGTCCAGGCGGCGTTCGCCGCTCTGATCGGACTCGACGGATCGAACCTGGTGGACCTGATCGACGACACCAACGAGTCGATCAGCGACACGGGAGTCGATCTGTCGACGTGGGTCTCCCCGGGGACCGAGCACACCATCTTGGGCAAGCCTGACCTCTACGACGAGGAGGTCGACGGGCAGCGCTTCGTCGAGTGGTTGACCGACTTCCTCGCCGGCGACGACGTGGACGACGTCCACTGCGACGACTGCGAACCACCGGCCTGACGGCTGTTCGGTCCCGAGGCGTCCGCGCCCTTCCCCGGTAGGCTGGAAGCTGCTCTTCCGGGCCTACCGGGGAGACCGACGAGGGGTGCCCGTACCGGCGAGCAAGACGGGCACAGGAGAGCTCTCATGGCTTGGATCCTGCTCGTCTTCGCCGGACTGTTGGAGGTGGCCTGGGCGTCGGTGCTGCCCGCCACCGAGGGCTTGAGCCGCCCCGTCCCCACCGTCGGCTTCCTCGTGCTGCTCAGCGCCAGCATGTTCGCGCTGGCCAGGGCCACCGAGACCATCCCGCTCGGCACCGCCTACGGGGTCTGGGTGGGCATCGGCGCGGTGGGCGCAGCCGTGGTCGGAATGGTCCTCCACGACGATCCCGCCACGCCGGCGCGCATCGGCTTCCTGGTGATGCTCGTGGCGGCCATAGTCGGCCTGAAGGTGACCGGCGGTCACTGACCTCGGGCCACCGGTCCCCGAGGTCACCGACCCCCTAAGGGCGGGATGGTCAGGGCTGGGACTGGTCGGACTCGACGTCGACCATCCACGGGACCCCCCAACGGTCGACGCAGCCGCCGAAGCCCGGCGACCAGAACGTCGCCTCCCACGGCATCTGGACCTCTCCGCCCTCGCACAGCGCGTCGAAGGCGGCCTTGCCGGTCTCCACGTCGGGAGCGCTGTACGACACCGAGATGCCGAGGCGAGCGCCGCCGTCTCCGGTGGGGTCGTCGGAGGCCATGAGCAGCGCGTCGCCGACCTTCAACGCCGCGTGCATCACGTGATCAGGCTTCGCACCGGGCATGGTCTGGGCGTCGGGCGGCAGGTCGCCGAACGTCATGACCTCGAGGTCGCCACCGAAGATCTCGTGGTACCGGGTGAGGGCCTCCTTGCACTTGCCGTCGCTGAAGAAGAGGTACGCGTAGAACGACATGATCGGCTTCCTTGATCGTCTCGGGGAATGGGTTCACCGGTGTCGACGGGACGGGGCACCGGAACTCATCGGCGATCCTCACGAACGTTATTGGTCATGATGACCTTTGGCGGGGGCGGGCAACCGCTGCAGGCCGTCTCGAGATGAGCCGTTCGGCCCGGTTCGCGCCTGCCCTTATGTGGCGTTTCGCGGGCAGGTGGGCCGTATGGACCGAATCACCTCGATAGGTGCCGGACGCCTCTCAAGGACCGCTCCTCCCGGGCCGAATGTCCGTTTGTAGGCAAGGAGTGCACATGGACGTCGGTCCGACTGGCGAAGGAATGGTGGCGGGCAGCGTCGTGGCCATGACCGCCACGCTCGTCGAGCGACGCGGTGGCGCTGCTGCCGTGGAGCGCTGGCTGGCCGAATCCGGTGGGGGCCTCACCCTGGTCGAGGTTGCCGACATCAGCCGTTGGTCGACCATCGACCAGGCGATGGCGATGTTCGAATCGGCCGCCCGGGTGATCGAGGAACCGGACCTCGGCCGGGCGGTGGGTGCGGAGATGCTCCGGCAGTACCGCGGCACGGAGGTCCATGCGCTGCTGCGTTCGCTCGAGTCGCCGGAGAACCTGATCGCCAACGTCTCCCAGACGGCGTCCAAGTTCGCCACGACCCACTCGGTGCGTGCCGCCGAACTGTCCGACGGGCGCGCGGTGGTGGTGTCCACCGGTAACGACGACCGGTCTCATCCGATGTGGTGCGGCTTCATCGCCGGCCTGCTGTCGCAGTCGTCCAGGCTCTTCGCCATGGACGAGGCCTCGGTCACCGAGACGACCTGCCAGTGCCGGGGCGACGACGAGTGCACGTTCGAGGTCAGTTGGGATCCGAGCTCGGGCCCGTCGACGGAGGCCGAGCGCCGGATAGCCGAGCTCGAAGACCAGGTGGCCACCATCACCGCCCGCTTCGAGGCCCTCCAGGCCACCGCCACCGAGCTGGTGGCGGCAGACGACGTCGCCCAGGTGATGCACGAGATCATCAAGCGTGCGGGCTACGCGGTGCGTGCCACCCAGTACGTGCTGGCGGTCCGGTTGACCCCCCACGGTGCACCGTCCATCGAACACCGCGGCTACGGGAGGGACGGTCCTTCCCCCGACCTGATCGACGCTCTCCTGGCCGACCACGCCGAGCCGCACGACGACCGTGAAGGCTCGTTGCTGATGGTCGACGTGGCCACCAGGCGTCGGTGGTTCGGGCGGATGGCCGCCATCTTCCCGAGGGGAAGCACGTTCCTGCCCGAGGAGCGCCGGCTCCTGAACGCCTATGCCGCCAACGCCGCCAACGCGCTCGAGGCCACGGTGGCGCGCGACGAGGCGAAGCGCCGGCACCAGACGGCGAGGGCCCTGCTGGAGCTGTCGAGCGCTCTGGCCGAGGTGGGCACGCCCGACGAGGTGGCGCAGCGCCTGGCCGAGGCGGTGTTGGACCTGGTCGACTCCACCCACGCTGGCGTGTTGCTCTGGGACGAGGCGGCCGGTGGCTTGAGCTACCGGGGCTACGCCGGATACACGCCTGACGCCGTGGAGGCCCTGAGCCGGGTGACCGTGACCCGATCGGACACGCCGCTGTTGCCGGTGATGCTGCGTGACCGCAAACCCATCTTCATCCGGTCCGAGACGGCAGACCCCTACCTGCAGACGTTGCTCGCCACCACCGGCGTCGACCTCGTGGTCGTGGTGCCCATAGGCACCCACGATCGGTTCATGGGCGTCGTGGTCACCCCGCTCGAAGACGACCGTGACGAGGACGACGACCTGCTCGAACGACTCGGCGGGCTCACCTCACAGGGCGCCACCGCCCTGGAGAACGCCCGCCTGGTGGAGACCCTCCACCACCAGGGTCTGCACGACCCCCTCAGCGCCCTGCCAAACCGGCGCCTGTTCCGAACGCGGATGAACGACGCCCTCGCCCGGGGTCGTCGCAGCGGAAATCCGCCGGCCGTGATCTTCATCGACCTCGACGACTTCAAGGTCCTCAACGACAGCTTCGGTCACGAAGCCGGCGACAAGGTCATCACCGAGGTCGCCGAACGCCTTCGTTCGGCGGTGCGCGCCGCCGACACCGTGGCGCGGCTGGGTGGCGACGAGTTCGCGGTGATCCTCGAGAACCTCAACGATCCGCCCGTCGACGCCGCGATGGTGGCCCAGAAGCTGGTGCGGCAGGTGCGCGAGCCGATCACGGTGAGCGGGGTCGAGGTCGGGATCTCGGCGAGCGCCGGTGCCGTGGTGGCCAGGGCCACCGACGATCACGACAGCCTGCTCCGGCGGGCCGACGCCCACATGTACAAGGCCAAGTCGGGGGGTCGTGACCGGGCCGTGGCCGAGGCCGCGGGCTAGAGCCGCACGCAGCCGTCGGCCGCAGCGGTCAGTCCTATCCGACCCGGTCGGCTCCCATCAGCCCTTGGTGACGGTGAGCTTGACCGACTCGACCGACGCGAGCGCCTTGGACACCGGGCAGTCGGTCTTGGCCTGCTCGGCGAAGCCGTTGATGTCCTCGGCGGGGAGGTCGACGTCGACCACCGTCGACAGCGAGATCTTGTCGATGGTGGGACCGGAGTCGCCGACCTGGATCGAGACCTTGGCGGTGGTCTCGATCGAGTTCGGCGGCGTCCCGTTCTTGGACAGGAGCAACGAGAGGTACATGGAGAAGCAGCCGGCGTGGGCGGCGCCGATGAGCTCCTCGGGGTTGGTGCCGGCGCCGTCGGCGAACCTCGACGCCTTGCTGAAGGCACCGGAGAGCCCGGTGGCCGTCGACATGGTGCCGGATCCGTCGTCCAGCGAGCCTTCCCAACGGGCGGTTGCGGTTGCTGCCATGGTGGTTCCTCCGTGGTGCGTTGACGTGTGACCTGAAGGTCGTGATCCGACCCTACGGACTCCGAGCGTGGATGCCTCGGCAGAGGCGCTGAGGCGATGCCCGCCGAGCTGCGACTTGGCTACGTTTTCGATCTGGCAGGCAGAGTCAGGTGAAGGGAGCGTCGATGGTCAGGCGGTATCTCGGAAAGCTTCCGCCGTCGCTGCTCGGCGAGGTGATCGCCAACCTGCGCGCCGGCGTCGTCCTCCAGAACGTCGACGGCACGATCCTGGCGTGCAACCCGAGCGCGCCGATCGTGTTGCACATGACCGCCGATGAGCTTCTCGGACGGAGCGCCCTGGATCCGGCGTGGCGGGCGCTCGACGAGAACGCAGAACCGATGTCCGGCCAGGCGCACCCCACCATGGTCTCGCTGCGCACGGGCAAGGTGCTGGAGGGCATCGTCATGGCGGTGCGTGGGGGGAACGACGAGCTCGTCTGGCTGCAGGTCGACTGCTATCCCACCGAGCTTCCCGAAGGACCAGCCGTCCTGGGCGTGTTCACCGACATCACCGCGGTTCGAGCCAGGGAGATGGAGCTTCGAGGCACGGTCGAGGTGCTCCAGCGGGCCTTGTTGCCCGAAGCCTTCCCGCTCAAGCCCTGGCTGGTGGCCGACGGCCGCTACCAGGCCCCCACAGGCACCATCGCCGCGGGCGGCGACTTCTACGACCTGTTCGAGATCGACGGGGGTCGTTCCGGCTTCTTCATCGGAGACGTGTGCGGTCACGGCGTGACGGCCACCTCGACCATGGCCCTCGCCCGCTACACCCTGCGGGGCGTCGGGCACGCGGTCGAGTCACCGGTGGAGGTCCTCGAACGGCTGAACGAGGCGCTGCTCCGGGGCGGGGTCGACGAGTACTGCACCGCTGTCTACGGCGTGGCCACCCGGGCCGGCGACGGTGGCGCTGACGTGGTGTTGGCGGTGGGTGGTCACCCGCTGCCGGTGTTGCTGCCCCACGACGGACCGCCTCGGGAGGTGGGGGAGCACGGAACGCTGCTCGGCTTCCCGAACATCCCCCCTCACCACACCGATGTGGAGGTCCACCTGCGCCCGGGCGATCAGCTGCTCCTCTACACCGACGGGCTTCTGGAGTGCCCCGAGCCGCGGGCCACGGTCGACGACATGCTGGCGAGGATCCACGCCGGACCCACCCCCACCGCCACCATCGAGATAGCGATGGCGAACCATCCGGTGGAGGGGCGCCCGCGGTCCGACGACACCGCGCTGCTGGTGCTCGCCGTACCCGCTCCTGACGACTCCGGGTACGACGACGCCGGGTCCTAGCTCGGCAGTTCTAGCTGGCGGTCAGCTCCTGGGCCGTCGTGAGCTGGGCGCGGCGAACGAGGATGGTCACCTGGCTCAGGGTCTTGGTGACGAGGTCGAAGGACTCCTGCTGGGTCACCTCGATGTCGTTGGCCTCCAGCCGGTGGACGAGGAGCGGTGCCTCGAACTGCGGCACGGTGACCAGCTCGCACCAGTCATCCGCGTCGGACCTGTTCTCCTTCTCCTCGCCCCTCGACAAGAGCCTCATGAGTCCGTCGCGCCAGCCCATGGCCCCACCGTAGGGGGTTCGGTCGGCCGGGACGGCGGCCAGATCGGCGGGCGGGCCGCTCAGCGGGGCCGGTGCCGGTGGGCGTCGACCACCATCGCGACCACCGCCGTGACCTTCCGCCCGGTGGGAAGGTGCAGGAACTCGTTCGGGCCGTGGGCGTTGGAGCCGGGCCCGAGCACGCCGGTGAGGAGGAACTGGGCGGCCGGGAACCGCTTGCCGAGCATCCCCATGAACGGGATCGAGCCGCCCTCGCCGAGGCTGCGCGCGGGGTGGCCGAAGGCGGCGAGGCTGGCCTGTTCCATCGCTGCCGACAGCCAGGGGGCGGTGGGCGGTGCGTCCCAACCGGTCTCGGCGCTCGGCACCGCGGCGACGACGCGGGCACCGTAGGGAGGCTCGGCTTCGAGCACCCGTGCCACCGCCTCGCCCGCCAGCGCGGCGTCGACGGTGGGCGGGAGCCGGAACGAGAGCGACAGCGTGGTCGAGGGCCGAAGCACGTTGCCCGCCGTCTGGACGGGAGGCAGTCCATCGGCTCCGATCACGGTGAGGGTCGGCTGCCAGGTCCGGGCCAGGAGCTGAGCTGCGGGATCTGTGTCGGGCACGGCCGCTCGGGCCCCGGGCACGAAGGGGTAGCTGGAGGTGAGGGCGGCGCCGAGGTCGGCTGCCACGGCTTCGACCTCGGCGCGACGCCCTTCGGGCACGTCGGCCCACAGCTCCGGGACCAGCAACCGTCCGGTGCTCGAGTCCTCGATGCGTTCGAGGAGCATGCGGGCGATGCGGAACGTGTCGGCCACCACTCCGCTCGCGCTCCCGGAGTGGACGCCCTCGGTGAGCAGCTCGACGGTGAGGTCGACGTCGAGGAGGCCCCGGAGCGAGGTGGTGGTCCACAGCCGCTCGTAGTCACCGCAGAACGAGTCCAGGCACACGACCAGGCTCGGCGTCCCGATCCGCGCCGCGAGGTGATCCACGTAGGCGGGCAGGTCGGGGCTACCCGACTCCTCGCTGCACTCGATCATCCCCACCAGCCGGCCGTGGTCGCCGCCACCGGCCTGGATCGCCTCGATGGCGGTGACCGACGCGTAGAGGGCGTAGCCGTCGTCGGCCGCACCCCGTCCGTACAGGCGGTCGTCGATCACCACCGGGTCCCACGGACCGAGCCCGTCCCGCCAACCGGTCATCGGGGGCTGCTTGTCCAGGTGGCCGTAGAGCAGGACCGTGTCATCGTCGTCACCGTCAGCAGCGGGGCCGGTGGCCGGAACCTCGAACCACAGCAGGGGAGTGCGGCCGGGGAGGCGGATCACCTCGGTGGTGAGACCCGACACGGGGCGCGACCGTGCCCACTCGGCGGCCGACTCCACCACCGCGTCGAGGTGGCCGTGCGCCTCCCAGTCCGGGTCGAACGCGACCGACAGGGCAGGGACGCGGACGTAGTCCTCAAGAGCGGGGCGCACGTGGCGCTCCCACACGCCGCTGGTGTGGTGGACGGTTGAGACGGGATCGAGCGCCATCAGGAGAG
>JAAZBK010000225.1 GCA_012513855.1 Acidimicrobiales bacterium | reverse complement strand
CATCGGTGATCGAGGCCGAGCTCACCATCCGACTCGGACTCGACCAGGACCAGGTCACCGAGATCTCACCCTGTGAGCCCACCACGCTCACAGAGTTCGAGCCAGAGGTGGGCACGAGCTTCTACCTCTCGACGTCCGCCGACGTGATGGTGCGCGATCACGACGGCCCGCAATGGCCCACCCGGCTCCGGCAGGGCGACGGCCCCAGGGTGACCGTGCTCGCCCCCGACCTCGATCTCCAGATCAGGTCCGAAGACGGTGGCCCAGCCACCATCTGCGTCATCGACTGAGGCTCAGACCCCGGCGACCCGCTGGAGGTGGTCGCGGACCCGCCTCACCTGGAAGTCCCACGACCACGACGACTCGACCTCGACGCGCGCTGCCTTGCCGAGGTCGGCGCGCAGCGCCGGGTCGTCGCGCAAGCGGGCGATGGCGGAGCTCAGGGCCAACCGGTCGGTCGGCTCGACGAGCAGGGCGTGCACCCCGTGGTCCAACCTCGAAGAGATCGTGGGCACGTCGGGCGCCACCACGGGCAGACCGGCGGCGAGGTACTCGGCGAGCTTCAACGGCGAGTAGTGGAACGACCCGTCATCCGGGGCCACCACGACCGCGGCGTCCATGGCCGCCAGGTGGGCGGTCAGCTTGGTGTGGGGCACCGTCCCGGTGAAGACCGCTCGGACACCGACCTCGCCGGCGAGGGCCTCCACCGCAGGGCGTTCGGGACCGTCGCCCACCATCAGCAGGGTGACGTCGTTCAGCCCGGCCACCGCCTCCACCAACCGGTGGACGGCGTGGAAGGGTCGAAAGCTGCCCATCCAGCCGAGCACGAACCCGTCGCCCAGGCCGAGGGCGGAGCGAACGGCCCGTCCCTCGTGGCCGTCGACCTGCTCCAGGTCGACCCCGGTGGGGGTCACCAGGATCGAGTCGGGCGAGACCCCCATCCGCTGGACCTGTTCGGCGACCTCGTCGGAACCGCAGGCCACCAGGCTGGCCCGACGCAACGTCGGTTGCTCCCCGAACCGCTCGGCCAGCGCGCCCCACCCGGGTCTGGAGACCCCCCACCGCCGGGCCTCCCACACCGGCGTGGCCGGTGCGAACACCACCGACGGAACCCCGAGACGGCTGGCGAAGTCGACTCCCGCTGTGTGGAAGAGCTCGTGGCGCTGCCAGACGAACTCCAGGTGGTGGCCCCGCCACGGTCCGTCGTCGGAGACCTTGAACGCTCCGCCGCGCAGCATCTGACGGGCGTCCTTGAACGCGGTCATGGCAACGGTGGGGACGACGCGGGTGAAGCGCGATCGGCCCGGGGGCGGCGCAAGGTCGGTGGCCGAGGCGAGGCGGCGGGCATCCTCGGGCTCGAGGACGCCACCCGGAGTGGCGAGCCAGGCATCTCCGAGCACGCGACGACAGGCGGTGAGCCAGCCGGCCGTGCTCAAGAGCGCAGCCACCGGACCCTGTTGACCTGCCGTAGCGGTAGGGAGCACCAAGACCGCAGCCACCGCGTGCACAGTATCGGGCCGTACCGTCGACCCTGGTCAACTGGCACGCGAACCTTCGCCGACATCGCGCGTTCCCCATGGCGGAGGAAGCGTCGGCGCTGTAGCTTTCTCGTGCGATCGTGCGCGAACGGGACGCACGGACCCCCCATTCGGGGTCGACTCGCCAAGTCCGTCCAGCCAGGAGAACCAGGGGAGGCTGTGCAGCAACACCAATTGCCCATGGCCACCGACTCGCCCGAGCCGGCCCTCCCCAGCGCCATCTATCGGATGGCGCGGAGCGCAGACAACCTCAGCCTCCGGTTCCTCGACCTGGGAATGGTCGCCGCGGCGTGGGCCCTGGCCACCATGGCCGGGTTCGCCGCCAGCCCCGACGAGAACGCATCCATCCACCTGGCGTGGATCCTTCCGGTGGCGGTCGTGCTGCAGGTGATCGGCCACCGGTTCGCCGGCCTCTACGGACCGGTGTGGAGGTACGCGTCGGTCGACGAGGCGTTCCGGGTGGTAGCCGGCGTGCTCGGCGGGTCCCTCATGGCCACCTTGTGGATCGCGGGCACCGCGTCGGCCGCCGACGCCGCCTTCCCGTTCCTCACCGCCCCGCCCCTGTCGGCGTTCCTGGCCCTGCTCGGCTGCGGTGGAGT
>JAAZBK010000224.1 GCA_012513855.1 Acidimicrobiales bacterium | reverse complement strand
GGCCGGCCCGGCCGGTCGCTACCGGTGGACACGCAACGGAAGCTGGTCGACGCCGTCCGCCGGATCTGGGCGTTCGACACCCCGGTGGTGCTCGACCTCGCCACCAACCGGTTCCGCGCCCACCTGGCCCTCCTAGACGGCGACCACCAGGAGAGCCTCGATCGGTTCGCCGAGGTCTTCGAGCGGGCCGCCACCGAACTTCCCGTAGCCGCCCCCGATCTGGCCAGCGACCACATCGCCGCCGCCCGGGCGTTGATCGCACTCGACCGATCCGACGAAGCCGGCTCTCACCTCGACGCGGCCCACGACCTGCTGCAGCGGTGGCCAGGCTGGCGACGCGACGAGCTGAGCGCTCTGGAGCGGCGGCTCGGGCGACCCGGGCACGGTCCCGATGCACGGCCGGGCACCGATGCCTCAGCGTCGGTCAGATCCGGGAGCGGGCCTGCGCTCACCCCTCGGGAGCAGGAGGTGCTCGGGTTGGTGGCCGAGGGGCTGTCGAACGCCGACATCGCCGAGAAGCTGTTCATCTCGCCGCGCACCGCTGCGGTCCACGTCGGGAACATCCTGGCCAAGCTGGGCGTGAGCAGCCGGACGGAGGCTGCGGCCCGGGCGTACCGCGACGGTCTCTGAGGGCCGGCCGCCGCTCAGGCGGTTCCGCCCTGCTCCTGCTGCCCCGGCTGCGGGTCGGGACCAGCGGCGCCGGGCTGACCCGATTGGCCGGGCTGACCCGGTTGGCCGGTCTGTGGAGGTTCGCCGGCACCGGTCGCCTCGGCACCGCCGGCCGGCTCGGACGCCGACTCCGGCTGCGGCTGCGGCTCCTGCTCCGGGAGCCGGTCCAGCTCGGCTCGGATCGCGTCCATCGTGTCGGACCGCTCGCGGATCCGCCGCAGGGCCTCCTGGAGGCGGGGCACCGACTCCACCGCCGAACGCGACGCCAGCTCCGCCACCGCGGCCTCGATGGCGTCGACGGCTTCGGTCACCCGGGCCAGGGGGTCGTGACGGTGGGCCTGGGGCAGTGCGGCCACCGACACCAGCTCGTCGTCGAGCACCAGAGCCTGCGCCTCCAGTTCGACCCGCACGTCGAGCAGAGCACCGTCGTCGTCGAACCGCTGGTTGGCCCTCAGCGCGGCCATGGCGTCGCGGAGGCGGCGGTGCAGCACCGCCTCGGGGTCGTGGGAGCCGGCCCATGACGCCGGGGCGCGGGTGGGCCTTCCCGGGATCACCTGGTTGGCGTCGGCGAAGTCCTTCTTGGAGCGACTCGCCAGCGCGTAGGCACCCACCGCGCCGGCGGCCACGACCACCACTGCGGCGATCAGCAGGAACGCGACGATGCCGCCCATGACCTAGGTCGACCCCCGGGAACCCTGCGTGATGGCGATGATCACACCTATCACGATTAGCGCAGCGATGACGGCGAGGGCGATCTTGACCTTGCTCCACGGACGCTGGCCCTGCACCTCGCCGGTGACGCCGTTGATGAACACCTGGAACGGCTTGCCCTCGTAGACCACGGTGAGCAGCCAGATCGGAAGCAGCAGGTGCTTGTACAGGAGGGCGTCGTAGCTGGTCGACCGGCGGCTGATCCGCTGGACGTCGCCGCCGATGTCGCGCTTGATCGTGGACTCGATGGCCGCGTCGATCTGCTGGCGGGCCTCCGGAAAGCTCTCTTCGGCATCGAGGTCGTAGGTGCGGCAGAGGTGACCGGCCACGTACTCAGGAGAGAACGGCTTGGCGCCACCGGTGGGCCAGGGCTCGAGCTTGGCCACCCGGCCGCGGTCGAAGCCGGTGTTGGCCAGGATGGCGATGTCGTCGAACGCGTTGCGCACCGTGCCCGAGGCGGGGTACCAACGGGTGCGGGTCTCGGTTCGCTGGTTGTCTCCCGAGCCCACCGTGACGGTGTAGTGCTCACCCCGCTGACCCTGGTAGGAGGTGTGGGTCTGAGCGTCGTAGGTGAAGTACGCGGCGTAGACGCTCCGGAACGAACCCTTCTCGTTGTACTTCTTGAACTCGGTGGGCGCGAACCACCGGCTGTTGATCCACTTCTCGATCGCGTCGGTGGCCTGCTTCTCCGCCACCTGGAAGGGAAGGACGCCGTCTACCGGCAGGCGCACCGGTGCATCGTGAACGTCGTCGCGCTGGATCGGGGTGGCGCAGTAGGGGCAGCGCTTGGCCGTGAGCGTGCCGGTGAAGGTGGTGTGACCGCCGCAGTTCTGGCAGACGATCTCCTTCTCCCCTTCGACCTGGGGACCATCGCCCGAACCCACCAGGCTGCGCAGCTGCCCCATGGTGCTGCGCAGGTCGCGCTCGGTCGGCGCGGCGAGGTCGGACGTGTCGATCTCGGCCTCGAACCCGCAGCTGGGACAGGCCAACTTCTGGAGCTCGATGGAGAAGAGGAGCTGGTCGCCGCACTGCCGGCACGGATAGGTGCGCGTCTGCTCGGTGATCTGGAACGCGGCACGCTCGGGGCTCGCATCGTGATCGACGTCGTCGACCGCCAGAGGGGCATCTCCCGGTAGCGGTGGCGGCCCAGGCATGGGAGGGGGTTCCGACGACGACGGTCCACCGGGTAGCGGAGGGGGTTCCGACGACGACGGGCCACCAGGGACCGGAGGGGCGTCCGGGACCGGGGCCGCGCCAGGGGCGGGAGGGGCGCTCGGGAACGGCGGCGGCCCGGCGCTCGCGGCCGGATCGGACTGACGACCTGGGTCAGCCGAGGGCGGCGGTGGAGGTGGAGGTGGTGGTGGTGGTGGTGGAGGTGGCGGTTCGCCCCACGAATCGCTCACGGGGCGGGCGCCGCCGGAGGCGCGGGAGGAGCAGCAGGAGCGGCGGGAGGAGCAGCAGGAGCCGCGGGAGCACCGCCGGCAGGCGGGAGCGGGGGCGGAGCGGCGAACAGCGGTTGGAGGGCGGGCACGGTGTTGGCCGCGGCCCACGCCGCCATGCCGTTGGTCCACACCAGCGACGCCGCCGTGACCTGGCCGTTGGCGATCCCGGACTGGATCTGAGCGACGGTGAAGGGCCCCTGGGACTGACCGCCCATCTCCACGTGGAAGGTCTGGGCAGCCGGAAGCGGGGGCGGGCCCGCCGGCTGGGCCGCCTGCTGGCCGGCCATCTGGTTGGCCATCTGACCGGCCATGGCCATGCCCATCCCCATGCCCATCATGTCGCCCATGGTCCCGCCGCCACCGGGGTTCTGGGCGGCGGCGAGCATGGCGTCGGCCTGCTTCGCCTGCTGGTAGCGGTTCAGGTCGCCCACGTTGTCGAGGAAGCCGCCCTCCTCGACGCCGCGCGCGACGCCGCGGGTCATGGCCGCGGTGATCTCCTCGGGCAGGGAGATGTTCATGGTGACGTCGGGGATCGCCAGGCCGTACTCGTCGTCGACCCGCTCGGCCACGAAGTCGCGCAGCTTCGCCGACAGCTCGATCTGGCGTCCCTGGAGGTCGATGGCGCCCAGGCCGGTCTCCAGGACGAGGTCGGAGAAGGCCAGGGTGATGACCCGACGGAGCAGTTCGGTGATCTCCTCGATCTCGACGGTGGAGTCGGTGCCGATGACCTCGCGCAGGAAGATCTCGGCGTCCTCGATCTTCACCACGCACAGGCCGTTGGCGCGGACCTGGACCATCTTGAAGTCCGGGTCGCGAACGGTGACCGGTTGGGGCGTGCCCCAGCGGAGGTCGGTGACGGGGCGGGTGTTGATGAAGTACACCTCGCTCCGGAACGGGCTGTTGAACCCGTGCTTCCAGCCCTGGAGCGTGCTCAGGATCGGAAGGTTCTCGGAGGTGAGGGTGTAGTGACCGGGGCTGAAGCGATCGGCGAGAGCACCGCGGTAGACGAAGACGGCCTCCTGGCCCTCCCGGACGATCAGTTCGGCGCCGTTCTTGATCTCGTTGTGATAGCGGGGAAAGCGCCATGCGAGCGTGGACCGAGAGTCGTCCATCCACTCGATGATGTCGACCAGCTCGCCCTTGATCTTGTCGAGGATCCCCATACCGCTTCTCCTTCAGCTACCCGCGGAACGAACAGCAGCGTAGGGCAGCCACGGGCGTCGATGTTCCCGGCCCGCCCCATGCCGAGGTCGACGACCGAGGTCTGAGGGCCGCTCCGATCCGGCGCCCACGGGACCGCCACCGACTTGGTGGGCCGAGCGGTGTGGTCCCATTAGGGTCGTCCGGATGAGCCGCGCCGCAGCCGTCCGCTTAGCTCTGCTGGCGGTCCTCGCCACCGCCGCGGCGGTGCTGGTCCGGATGCTTCGAGGCCCCGAGGCCCCGGCCTTCACCACGCCCACCACCACGGGCGTGCTCGCTCCGCCAGACCCGCCGCAGACCACGACGCCCGGCCGCACCGACCCCAGCGGGCCACCCGCCAACCCATCCGACGCCGGCCAACACGAAGACGAGATCGGCGCGGCACCGCCACCCGAGGTGACCGAACCGGCCGGCGCCGCCGACCCCGGCCAGGGCCAGGCCCCGAAGGCAAACCCTCCCGGCGAACGGTGGGTGTTCCCCGTCGACGGAGACTGTCCCGATGGTCACCCGATCAAGGCGAAGCTGCGCAGCGGCATCTACCACCTGCCCGGGATGATCGCCTACGCCCGGACCATCCCCGACCGCTGCTACGCCACCGAGATCGACGCCGAAGCCGACGGACTGCGTCGCGCCAAGCGCTGACGCCACCTCACGCGCCTGGCGCCGACCGCGCCGGCGCTAGGCGATGACGGCCACCTCGGTGACGCCGTCGGCCGCGCGAAGCTGCTCGGCCACGTCGGCCGAGACCGCCTCCCCCGTCGAGATCACCATGAGCGCGCCCGCGGTGCCCGACGATCGACCCACGTCCATGTCGGTGATGTTCACCCCGGCATCGCCGAGGATCGTGCCGACCCGGCCGATGACACCCGGACGGTCGTCGTTGTTGACCACGAGCAGGTGCGCGGAGGGGGGTACGTCGACGGTGTGGCCGTCGATCTGCACCAGGCGGGGCTCGGCACGGAGCCCGACCAGGGTTCCGGCGATCTGGTGGTTGCCACCCGCGATCGACACGAGGTTGATCCAGTCGACCGCGCTCGACGTGGTCGACTCGGTGTACTCGATGCCGTTGTCGGCCGCGAGCTGCGGGGCGTTGACGTAGGACACGGCCTCGTCGCTGGTGGCGCTGAACATCCCCTTGAGCGCCGACAGGGTGAGGATCCGGGTGTCGTAGCCGGCCAGCTCCCCCTGGAACTCGATGTCGACCTTGGAGGGAAGCCGATCGCCGAGCCCGGCGAAGAGGCGACCGAGCTGCTCGGCCACGCCCAGGAACGGCCGGACGGTCTCGGATGCCTCGGCGGCCGCGATGTTGACGGCGAAGGGAACGAACTCCCCCGCCAGGGCCAGACCGACCTGCTCGGCGATGGTGTCGCCCGCCTTCTCCTGCGCCTCCTGGGTGCTGGCCCCGAGGTGCGGCGCCACCACCACCGAGGGCAGCTCGAACAGGGGCGACTCGGTGGTGGGCTCGCTGGCGAAGACGTCGAGGGCAGCTCCGGCGATGCGACCCTCGCGTATGGCGTCGGCGAGGGCCTCCTCGTCGACGATGCCACCGCGTGCGACGTTGACGACGCGGAGGCTGGGCTTGGCCTTGGCCAGGAAGTCGCGACCGATGAGACCGATGGTGTCTGGCGTCTTGGCCACGTGGAGGGTGAGGAAGTCGGCCTGGGCGGCGACCTCGTCGAGCGACACCAGCTCGATGTTCATGGCCTGGGCCCGCTCGGGCGACACGAAGGGATCGTGGGCGATGATCCGCATGCCGAAGGCCATCGCCCGCTGGGCCACCAGCTTGCCGATCCGACCGAGGCCGATGACGGCCAGGGTCTTGTCGGCCAGCTCCACGCCCTCCCACTTGGAGCGCTCCCAACGACCCTGCACCAGGGCGTTGTGGGCCTGGGGGATGTTTCGGGCCTGGGCCAGCAGCAGCGCCATGGTCTGCTCGGCGGCCGACAGGATGTTCGACTGCGGAGCGTTGACGACCATCACGCCACGGATGGTGGCGTGGGCCACGTCGACGTTGTCGAGCCCGATCCCGGCCCGGCCTACCACCACGAGGTCGGTGCCGGCCTCGAGCACCTCGGCGGTGACGGTGGTGGCCGACCGGATGATGAGGGCGTGGGCCCCCTTCACCGCCTCCAGCAGCGTTTCAGGGGTGAGGTCGAGCTGCACGTCGACCTCGTGGCCTGCGGCGCGCAGGACGTCGAGACCTCCTTCGGCGATCTTCTCCGAAACCAGCACACGAGCCATGGGTGCGAGTCTGGCAACTGATCGGCCCGCCCCGCCAATGCCCG
>JAAZBK010000223.1 GCA_012513855.1 Acidimicrobiales bacterium | reverse complement strand
GTGGGACCGTCGTGCGGCGCGGCCGATGCCTCGCGGATCTCGCGCCGGGTGCAGTAGCAGGGGTAGACGAGACCGGCGTCGGTCAGCCGGTCGATGGCCGCTTCGTAGAGGTGGAACCGCTCGCTCTGGCGCACCACCTCGCCGTCCCAGTCGAGTCCCAACGCCGCCATGTCGCGGAGCTGGGCCTGCTCGTGCTCGGCGCCGGCCTGCACCCGATCCAGGTCCTCCATGCGCACCAGGAACCGGCCACCCTCGGAGCGAGCGAACAGCCAGGCGATGAGCGCGGTCCGCAGGTTCCCCACGTGCAGGTCGCCCGTGGGGCTGGGGGCGAAGCGTCCGGTGGTCATCGGCGGCGCCCGCGCTACCGGGGGTTGCCGAGGGCCTGGTAGATGCCGACCTGGAGGTGCTTGCGCAGGGGGTAGACGTTCGACGGGAGGAGTTGGGTCATGAAGACCATGCACACCTCGGTGGCGGGATCGACCCAGAACGCGGTGCTGGCCGCGCCACCCCAGGCGAAGGTGCCCTCGGCGGCGAGCGTGCGGTTGGCGGCGCCGTCGATGAGGACGCCGAAGCCGAGCCCGAAGCCCATGCCGGCCATCTCGGTCTCGGAGAACGTGGCCTGACCCATGGAGTTCATGTCGCGGCCGTCGGGCAGGTGGTTGCGGGTCATCAGCGAAAGGGTGCGGGGCGAGAGCAGGCGCACGCCGTCGAGCTCACCGCCGTTGAGCAGCAGGTGGGCGAAGCGCAGGTAGTCGTCGGTGGTGCCCACCAGTCCGGCGCCGCCGCTCAGGAGCAGCGGGGCCTCGGTCATGGCGGCGGCGGGGGCGATGGCGGTGCGGGGCTCGAGACCGGGAAGCGTGGCGTAGAGCACCGAGCAGCGGTCGACCGACTCCTCGGGAGCGTTAAACCCGGTGTCGACCATGCCCAAGGGGTCGAGGATCCGACGGCGTACGTGGTCGTCGAGCCGCTCGCCGCTGATGCGCTGCACGAGGGCGCCGCACACGTCGGTGGCCACCGAGTAGCCCCACTGCGTGCCGGGCTCGAACAGGAGCGGCAGCTTGCCGAGGCGGACCATCATCTCGTCGAGGTCGTAGGTCGGCACCACGAAGTCGCCGACCTCGGCCCGTCGGTACAGCTCGTCGACGGGGTGGGCGTACTGGAACCCGTAGGTGAACCCGGCGGTGTGGGTGAGCAGGTGGTGGATGGTGATGGGCGTCTCCGCCGGCTTGGTCTCGGGCGCATCGGCGGTGCCACCCGTCCACACCTGGAGGTCGGCCAGCTCGGGGATCCAGTTGGTGACGGGATCGTCGAGCAGGAAGTGGCCCTCCTCGAACAGCATCATCAACGCCACCGACACGATCGGCTTGGTCATCGAGTAGATGCGGTAGACGGTGTCGGGCTTCACCGGCGTGCCGGCGTCGACGTCGGTGTGGCCGTAGCAGTCGCGGTGGACCACCTCACCCCGGTGGGTCACGGCCAGCTGCACTCCGGGCAACTTCCCCTCGTCGACGTATCGGTGCAGCACCGAGTCGATGTGGGTGAAGCGCTGCGAATCGAAGATCAGGTCCTTGGTGCTCATCGCGACGCATGGTCGCACGTCGGCGGCGTCCACGTCGCCCCGGCGCGCGTGGGCGACCTAGACCCGTCAGGCGATGGCGCCGGACTCGCGCAGCTCGGCGATCTGCGCCTCGTCGTAGCCCAGCTCGGCGGCGAGCACCTCGTCGGTGTGCTCGCCGAGCCACGGCACCCGGGCCTCGGGACCCTCGGCCACCGCGGAGAGCTTCACCGGGTTGCCCGGCACCAGCACCGGCTGTTCGACGTCGTCGGTTCGGGGCATCTCCACCAACATGTTGCGGGCGGCCACGTGCTCGTCGTGGACCACCTCCTCGTCGGAGAAGCACGGCCCGGCGGCCACGCCCAGCGCGGCCAGGTCGTCGCAGGCCTCGACCTTGGTGCGGGTCGACGCCCACTCCTCGATGGCCGGGCGCAGCACGGTGTCGAGGTGGTCGATCCAGCCCTGGCGCTCGGCGAAGCGGGGGGCGTCGGCCCACTCGGGGTGACCGATGGCCTCGACCAGCTTGGCGAAGTGGTTCTCCCGACCGACCTGGATGATGAACCAGCCGTCGGACGCCCGGAAGCCGTGCATGATCAGCGGGCCGAGGTCGCCGTTGCGGAGCCCCATCGACCAGAAGTTGGGGACGATGTCGGTGATGGCCACCAGCGCGTCGAGCATGGCGATGTCGACCTTCTGGCCCTGACCGGTGGCGTCCCGGTGGCGCAGCGCGGCCAGCACCCCGATCACCGCGAACAGGCCCGAGCCGATGTCGCCGAGTCCGCCCATGGGCGCCACCAGCGGCGGGTCGTCGCCCTGGCGCTTGAACTCGTAGATGCCCGACATGGCTTCGGCGATCGGGGCGTAGGCCGGCCAGCGGTCATACGGCGAACCGGTGGAGCCGAACCCGGAGACCGAGAGGTAGACGGCGCGGGGCGCCACCGCGGAGATGTCGTCCCAGCCGAGGCCCAGCCGGTCGAGGGTGCCGGCCTTGAAGTTCTCGGCCACCACGTCGAACTTCGGAGCCAGGTCGAGCACCACCTGTCGGCCCTCGGAGCTCTTGAGGTCGACGCAGATCGAGCGCTTGGTCAAGTTGTTGCGCAGGAACGTGGCACCCACCCGGCGCCCCTCGGGGTCGGTCATGGCCGGCAGCGCGGCCCGGCCGGAGTCGCCGCCCTTGGGGTGCTCGACCTTGACCACGTCGGCGCCGAGCCGGGCCAGCAGCTGGGTGGCGTAGGGCAGCGACTGCATCTGCTCGAGCGCCAGAACCCGCACCCCGTCGAGCGGCTTGCCGTTGCCCGCCGCGGCCCCATTCGCGATGTCTCCCAGCTTCATCTCGTCACCGTGCTCCCGTTGGGTTCCCGGCCCGACGGCCAGCGTTTCTGACGACCCGTCAGGTTAGCGGGGGTCCGGTCAGCTCAGCATGAGCTCCATCAACAGGGCGGGCAGGGCGTTGGAGATGGAGTCGTGGATGACGCGGTGGGCGACGTCGTCGTAGGCGGTCTCGCTGCCGTTCACCACCACCAGCTCGGCTCCGGCTTGGAGAGCGACGTCGCACAGACCCGCGGCGGGGTGGACCTGGAGCGTGGAGCCGATGGCCCAGAACTGGTCGCAGTCGGCGGCCGCGGCCACGGAGGCCTCGAGCACGTCGGGGTCCAGCTGCTCGCCGAACATGACCGT
>JAAZBK010000222.1 GCA_012513855.1 Acidimicrobiales bacterium | reverse complement strand
TCGGTCGCTGTCGATGAGCGGAGCCAGGCGCCGAGAGATCCCCACGTTGCGCTTCATGCGCGGGTCCTTCGCGTACTCGGCGTACATGTAGTCGCGCTCCTCGTCGGAGACCATCTCCAACGTGAGCTCGTCGTGGTTGCGCAGGAAGATCCCCCACTGCGCCCCCTCGGGGATCGCCGGCGTCTGCGACAGGATCTCCTCGATGGGCTTGGCGACCTCCTGGCGGGCAGCCATGAACATCCGCGGCATCAGCGGGAAGTTGAAGCACATGTGGCACTCGTCGCCGTCGCCGAAGTAGTCGACCACGTCGGCTGGCCACTGGTTGGCCTCGGCCAGCAGGACGCGTCCGGGGAACTCGGCGTCGACCACCGATCGGACCCGCTTGAGGTACTCGTGGGTCTCGGGCAGGTTCTCGCCGTTGGTGCCGTCGGCCTCGAACAGGTACGGCACCGCGTCGAGCCGGAACCCGTCGAGCCCCAGCCCCAGCCAGTACCGGACGACGTCGAGCATGGCGTCGGCCACGTCGGGGTTGCGGTAGTTCAGGTCGGGTTGGTGGTGGAAGAACCGGTGCCAGTAGTACTGCTCGCGCTGGGGATCCCAGGTCCAGTTCGACGGCTCGGTGTCGACGAAGATCACTCGGGCCTCGGACCACCGCTCGTTGTCGTCGTTCCACACGTACCAGTCGGCACGCGGGTTGGTTCGCGACGAGCGCGACTCCTGGAACCACGGGTGCTGGTCGCTGGTGTGGTTCATCACCATGTCGGCGATGACCCTCATGCCCCGACGGTGGGCCTCGTCGATCAGCTCGGCGGCATCACCGACGGTGCCGTAGTCGGGGTGGACGGTGAAGAAGTCGGAGATGTCGTAGCCGCCGTCGGCCAGGGGCGAGTGGTAGAAGGGCAGCAGCCAGAGGCAGTCGACGCCCAGCCACTCCAGGTAGTCCATCTTCTCGGTGATACCGCGGAGATCGCCGGTGCCGTCGCCGTTGGAGTCGTGGAAACCTCGGACGAGGACCTCGTAGAACACGGCTCGGCGGTACCACTGCGGGTCTTCTGCGGTCACGACGGCGAATGCTACGAGAGCCAGGCGACGTCGGGCACGGGCCGTGGCGGGACGGCCACGGCCGTGGACGGGTGACCGAGGTAGACCAGCGCCACGAAGTCGTGGTTCTCGTCGAGCCCCGCCAGCTCTCGGGCCGCCGGGTAGAAGTCGTCGGAGATGGTGGCCCAGTAGCTGGCCAGGCCGTTGGCGGTGGCCGCCAGAAGGAGGTTCTGCACTGCCGCCGCGGTTGCGTCGCGATCCTCTCGACGACGGACCTCCGACGGATCGCCGGTGACCCACACCAGCACCACCACCGGGCTGCGGAGGTACTTGGTCCGCTGCTTCTCGACCTTGATCGGGTCCATGTCGAGCTCTTCGCCTACGGCCGCGAACGCCTCGCCCAGGCGGCGCCGGGCGTCACCGGTGAGCACCGTGAAGCGCCAGGGCCAGGTGCGCTTGTGGTTGGGAGCCCAGATCGCGCTGCCTATCAGGCGCTGGACCACCCCGGGGTCGACCGGCTGGTCCTGGTCGACCAGGAGGGAGGTCCGCCGGGTGCGGATGACCTCTTCCACGGCTCGGGCGATCTCCTCGTCCATGAAGACGAGTCTGGCCCATCGTGTCGGCCCCGTGAACTCTGGCCACCCGGGGGTGGGCGGCCGGCGATCTCGTGGGTACCGTCGTCTCCATGCGCGCACTGAGGAGCTTCACGGTCCGCCCGCAGCTGCCGGAGGAGCTCGCGCCGCTCGAGTCCCTGGCGGTGAACCTGCGGTGGTCGTGGGACGACCGCACCCGCAACCTGTTCCGCTGGGTCGACCCCGATGCCTGGGACGCCACCCGGCACGATCCCGTCCAGCTCCTCGGCTCTGTGAGCGCCGAGCGGTTCGAGGCCCTCGCCAACGACCAGGCGTTCCTGCGCTACATGCACGACGTCCAGAACGAGCTGAGCCGCTACCTCGACTCTTCGCGGTGGTTCCAGGCCCGCACCGACAGCCCTCTGCGCTCGGTGGCGTACTTCTCCCCCGAGTTCGGGATCGCCGAGGCCCTTCCCCAGTACTCGGGCGGCCTGGGAATCCTGGCCGGCGACCACCTCAAGTCGGCCAGCGACCTCGGCGTGCCGCTCGTGGGCGTGGGTCTCTTCTACCGTCACGGCTACTTCCGCCAGGGCCTGTCGGTCGACGGATGGCAGGAGGAACGGTTCCCCGACCAGGATCCCTGGGCGCTGGCGCTCACGCCGTGTGAAGGGGTCAAGGTCAGCGTCGACCTGGCCGGCGCACCGCTGGTGGCGCGGGTGTGGCGGGCCGACGTCGGCCGGGTGCCGCTCTACCTGCTCGACACCGACGTCGAGGAGAACGCCGACGAGCTCCGGGGCATCACCGACCGCCTCTACGGAGGCGACACCGAGCACCGCCTGCGCCAGGAGATCCTCCTCGGGATAGGCGGCGTGCGGGCTCTGGAAGCGCTCGGCGTCGACTCACAGGTGTTCCACACCAACGAGGGCCATGCCGGCTTCCTCGGGTTGGAGCGCATCCGCCAGGCGATCGTCGACGACGACCTCACCTTCGCCGAAGCCGTGGAATCGGTTCGCTCGGCCTCGATCTTCACCACCCACACCCCGGTGCCGGCCGGCATAGACCGGTTCCCGCGCCCGCTGATCGAGACCTACTTCGGCGCGTGGGCGGAGGAGTGCGGGATCACCGTCGACCAGCTCATGGACCTCGGCCACCGCTCGACCGACGAGGCCGACGACCCCTTCAACATGGCCGTCATGGGCCTCAGGCTGGCCGGGCGTTCCAACGCGGTCTCGAAGCTGCACGGCGGCGTCAGCCGTGAGATGTTCGGCGACCTGTGGCCCGACCTGGAGACCGACGAGGTCCCGATCACCTCGGTGACCAACGGGGTCCACGCCGCCACGTGGGTCTCCGAGGACATGTCCGACCTGCTGTCGCGCCACGTGCTGCCCGACTGGGACGAGGCCGACGCCCTGGAGTGGCAGCGGGTCTGGGACACGCCCGACGACGAGCTGTGGCGGGTGTGCGACCAGGCCCGGGCCCGACTCGTCGACCTCGTCCGCAACCGGGTCAAGGACCGCGCTCTGGCCACGGGAACCACCTCGTCGGAGGCGGCGTGGGCCGACGACCTGCTCGACCCGCACGCCCTCACCATCGGCTTCGCCCGTCGGTTCGCCACCTACAAGCGGGCCAACCTCCTGCTCGCCCAGGCCGAGCGGCTCCAGGCACTGCTGCTCGACGAGCAGCGGCCGGTGCAGTTCGTGTTCGCCGGCAAGGCGCACCCGGCCGACGACGAGGGCAAGAAGATGATCCAACAGATCGTCAACTTCGCCCGCGACCTGGGGGTGCGCCATCGCTTCGTCTTCCTCGACGACTACGACATCTCGGTGGCCCGAACCCTCTACCAGGGCGCCGACGTGTGGCTCAACACCCCCCGCCGGCCTCACGAGGCCTGCGGCACCAGCGGCATGAAGGCGGCCCTGAACGGCACGATCAACTGCTCGATCCTCGACGGTTGGTGGGACGAGCTCTACGACGGTGAGAACGGCTGGGCCATCCCGTCGGCGGAGGACGTCCACGACGAGGAGGAGCGAGACCGGCTCGAGGCCGACGCCCTGTTCGACCTGCTCGAGCGACAGGTCGTGCCCTTGTTCTTCGATCGACGTCGGGGCCAGGGCTCGGGCCGGCGGGGATGGCTGCGTCGGGTCAAGCACAACCTGGCCTCGCTGGGTCCGGAGGTGGTGGCATCGCGGATGGTGCGCGACTACGTGACAGACCTCTACGAGCCCACCGCCACCACGGCCGACGATCTGGGCGCCTCCGGCCGGGCCCCCGCCCGTGAGCTGGCGGCGTGGAAGGTGCGGGTGATCGAGGCCTGGGCCGGCGTGAAGGTGGGCGAGGTCGTCGTCGACGAAGATCCGGCCGGGCTCGGGCAGCATCGCAGCGTGAAGGTCAGCGTCGAGCTGGGGTCGCTCGCTCCCGACGACGTGGCCGTCCAGCTGGTGCACGGATCGGTCGGCCAGGGCGACGAGCTCGCCGACGTCACCGTCACCGACCTGGAGCTGGCCGGCGACACCGGGAGCAGCGGCGGGAACGGCTCCGCCACGTTCACCGGTTCGGTCGAGTGCGCCAGACCGGGCCGCTACGGCTTCACGGTGCGCGTGGCCCCGAGCCACCCGGGGCTGAGCACACCCCTGGAGATGGGCCGTCTCACCTGGGCGTGAGCACGGGCGCTAGCGCGGCCAAGCCCGGTCGAGGATCGCGCTGACGTCGCTGCTCGAGGGCAGCGTGCCGAAGGCGCGGCCACCGTCGCCGGCCAGGCGAGTGGCACAGAAGGCGTCGGCCACCGGTTCAGGTGCATACCGGACCAGCAGCGAGCCCTGCAGGGCCAGGGCGGCGCGCTCCACCAGCCGGCGGGCCCGATGCTCGGGGTCGGTGGACGCGGCGAGGTCGGCCAGCTCGGCGTGGAGGTCGTCGATGGCACGGTCCAGGCGACCGTCGGCACCTCGAGCGGTGCCGATCTCGGCCAGCAGGGCGTCGACCGACTCCGGGTCTCGGGCCACGGCTCGCAGGACGTCGAGGCAGATCACGTTGCCCGATCCCTCCCAGATGCCGTTGAGCGGCGACTCACGGAACAATCGGGCCATCGGGCCCTCCTCGATGTAGCCGGCGCCGCCCAGGCACTCCAGGGCCTCGGCCGAGAAGCTGGGAGCGCGCTTGCACACCCAGTACTTGCCCACCGCCGTGGCGATGCGGCTGAACGCGGCCTCATCTCGGTCGTAGGCACCGGCCAGGCGGGTCATGAGCGTGGTGGCGGCCTCGGACTCCACCGCCAGGTCGGCGAGCACGTTGCGCATCAGCGGCTGGTCGATCAACGGCTTGTCGAACGCTGCCCGGTGGCGAGCGTGGTGGATCGCCTGGCTGAGCCCGGCCCGCATCTGGCCGGTGACCCCGATGATGCAGTCGAGCCTGGTGTGGTTGACCATCGCCAAGATGGTGGGGACGCCGCGTCCCTCCTCGCCCACCAGGCGACCGACGGCACCGTCCAGCTCGATCTCGCTCGACGCGTTCGACCGGTTCCCGAGCTTGTCCTTCAACCGTTGGACGCTGATCGCGTTGCGGCTGCCGTCGGGCAACCAGCGCGGTACCGCGAAGCAGGAGATCCCCGCATCGGTGTAGGCGAGCATGAGGAACAGGTCGCTCATGGGAGCCGAGCAGAACCACTTGTGACCGGTGAGCGCGTACTCGGCACCACGACCCCCACCGGCGACCGCCACCGCCCTAGAGGTGTTGGCCCTCACGTCGGAGCCGCCCTGCTTCTCGGTCATCGCCATTCCGGCGATGGCTCCGGCCTTGCCATCGGTCACCGGAACCTGGGTGGGGTCGTACTCCCTGGAGGTGAGGAGCCGGTCCCACCCGTCGGCGACCGAGGGCTCCACCCGTAGGGCGGGCACGATCGAGTAGGTCATCGAGATCGGGCAGCCGTGGCCCGCCTCGACCTGGGTCCACATGGCGAACTTGGCGGCTCGTCCCACGTGAGCCCCGGGACGGTCGTCGACCCAGGGGGCCCCGGCCATCCCCTCCCGCACCGCCACCTCCATCAGCGCGTGGTAGCTCGGGTGGTAGTCGACGTGGTCGATCCGGTGACCGAAGCGGTCGAAGCGTTTCAGCTGCGGCGGGTTCTCGTTGGCCAGCTCACCGTGTCGGATGTAGCCGGGGTCGCCCACCAGGGCACCGACCCGTTCGATGTCGCCCCGATGTTCTGCGGCTCCTTCACGGTCGACGCCCTCCAGGAGGGCGAGGTCGAGCCGGGCCGCATCGTGGCCTTCCAGCGGAATCGACTGGTTGAACACCTCGTGCGTGACCATGCCTCCGGTCTACCCGGGAAGCCGGCGAGATGCTCGGCGACCGTCCGGCGTCTACCGACCGGTGAACCGGGCGTGGCCGGGACCGTTCTCCTTGAACGAGTCGACGCCGATGCGGGCGTCGTCGGTGGTGAAGACCTCCACGAACAGCTCCTGCTCGCGGTGGAGCCCCGAATCGAGAGATCCCTCGAGCCCCTCGTCGATGGCGGCCTTGGCCAGTCCCTGGGCCACCACCGCTCCGCCGGCCAGCTCACGGGCCCAGGCCACGGCCTCGTCGAACACTGCGTCGGGCGCCACCACGCGGTCGGCGAGCCCCATGGCCAGGGCCTCGGCCGCGCCGACCTGCCGGCCGGAGAAGATGAGGTCCTTCGCCCGGGCCGGACCTACGAGGCGCGACAACCGCTGGGTGCCACCGCCACCCGGGATGATCCCGAGGAGGATCTCGGGCTGGCCGAACCGGGCCTTCTCCGAAGCGACCCGGAAGTCGCAGGCCAGCGCCAGCTCGCACCCACCGCCCAAGGCGAACCCCGAGACGGCCGCGATGGTGGCCCTCGGGATGGCGGCCACGGCGTTCAACCCGTCGAGGAACAGGGCACCGATGTCGCGAGCCTCGTCCGGTCCGGCGAACTCGGAGATGTCGGCCCCGGCGGCGAACACCCGGTCGCCGCCGGTCACCACCACGGCACCCGGCGGGTCCTCGGTGAGCGAGCGGGCGGAGGCGCCGAGTTGGCGGAGCAGCTCCGACGACAGGGCGTTGACCTTGGGGTTCTGCAACCGCAGGACGGCAACACCGCCCTCCAACCGCTCGATCTCCACCAGGGTCCGTGCTGCTTCTCCCATGCGGGCGACCCTAGTTTTTCGGCTCCTCCAGGACCCGATCGGCCGCCGACCACGGATCGAGCCGACCGGCCACGACGTCGTCCTCCAACTGCCGGCGGCCGGCCTCGCCCAGCATCCGGTCGACGCGGGCCCGGAGCCTCTTCTCGACGATCAAAGCCAGCTCGTCTCGCACTCGCTGCTCACGCCGGAGGGCGAGCGTCCCCGAGGTCTCGAGATGGGCTCGGTGCGCCAGCACCGCGTCCCAGAGCTCACCCGCTCCCTGACCGGTGGTGCTCACCGCCGACACCACCGGTGGGCGCCAGCCGTCATCCCCCGAGCCGGTGAGGTCGAGCATCGATTCCAGGTCGCGACGGGTGGTGTCGGCCCCCGGCCGGTCGGCCTTGTTGATCACGAACACGTCGGCGATCTCCATCAGGCCGGCCTTGTTGGCCTGCACCCGGTCGCCCCAACCCGGGTTGACCACCACCACCGTGGTGTCGGCCGCGCCGGCCACCTCGACCTCGACCTGTCCTACGCCGACCGTCTCGATCAGCACCCAGGGGAACCCGGCGACGTCGAGGACGCGCACCGCCTCGGGGGTGGCCAGCGCCAACCCGCCCAGGTGGCCACGGGTGGCCATCGACCGGATGAAGACCCCCTCGTCGAGCGCGTGCTCGCCCATGCGCACCCGGTCGCCCAGGATGGCGCCCCCCGTGTACGGCGACGAAGGGTCTATGGCCAGTACGGCGATCCGCTCACCGCGGGCTCGAACCGCGGCGACCACGGCGCTGGTGAGGGTCGACTTGCCCGCTCCCGGTGCACCGGTGAGGCCGATGGTGTAGCCGTCTCCGGCCAGCGGGTAGGTGGCCCGACCGACCTCATGGGCCTCACGGCCACCGCGCTCCACCGTGGAGAGCAGCTTCGCCAGCGCGCCTCGATCGCCCGCCCGGGCGGCCGCCACCAGGTCTGAGGTCACAGCGAGACTGCGGACTCCGCCTGGGCCACGCCGTACTGCTCCACTGCGGTGACGCCGGGGACGCGGTCCTTCAAGATCCGCTCCACCCCCGCTTTGAGCGTGACGGTGGACGCGGGGCACGACACGCACGCTCCGGTGAGCTCGACGGTGACCACCCCGGTCTCGGTGTCGACGCCCCGGAGGAAGATGTCGCCGTTGTCGGCCTGGATGGCCGGACGGATCACCTCGATCGTGCGGCGAACCTTCTCTTCCGAAACCTGGTCTTCCACTTGACTCCTCCGGGGTGGGGCCATCTTCGCGTGCAGGTGCAGGCGGTTGAAAGCCTCTACAGCGTCAACACCGTGTCACGCCGTGGTGTTCCCGCCCGTAGGCTCCCCCCGATGCTGGCCGCTCAGGTGCTGGCCCACCAGGGAGGATGGGACGAGATCTTGATGGTCGTGGCACCCATCGCCCTCTTCGTGCTGCTGCTCCGCGCCGCCAACCGGCACCAACGCTGATGACGGCTTCGATCCGGGAGCGGAACCAGGTGGTGGAGCGCACCCTGGTCCTCGACGACGAGGAGCTGGCCGCGATCCGCCGTCCGTACCTCGACCAGTTGGAGGAGGAGCCCGACGGTCCGGACCGGTGGCGTTGCGCGGTCGGGCCGTTCGACCACTACGTCCGGACGCTCGACGTCGAACCCGGCGAGGCAGACGGCGGCCGCCGCCGGGTGACCGAGCGGATCGAGTTCGCCCTGGCCATTCCGATATGGGGGGTCCTGTTCCGCTGGATCGTCGCCCGCACCATGCTCCGGCGCGACGCCACCGTGGCCACCGATCCCGAGGCCATGGCGGAGGCCCCCTGGTGGTCGCCCCCGGACCGGCTCGACGCCCGGGCGTCGCGGATGGTCGCCCGCCTGTGCACCCTGTCGATGATCACCGGGTACCTGGGCACCGTCATCACCCAGACCATCACATTCGCGGCCGACCAGTTCGACGCGTCCAAGAGCGCTCAGGGCACCACGCTCGCCGCGGCCCGATCGGGCGTCCTGCTGTCGCTGATGCTGATGGTCATCGCCGACCGCCGGGGCCGCCAGCGGCTGATGGTGGTCTGCGCTGTGGGCGGGATACTCGCCGCCGGGGCCGGCGCCCTGTCGCCCAACCTCGCGTTCCTCGGGACCACGCAGTTCCTCTCCCGCTCGTTCTCCACCGCGCTCACCCTGCTCATCGCCGTCGTGGCCGCCGAGGAGATGCCCAAGGGGGCCCGCGCCTACGCGGCCAGCGTCATCGCGATGACCGGAGCCCTGGGAGCCGGCGGGGCGGTGCTGCTGCTCCCCGTGGCCGACCTCGACCCCAACGGCTGGCGCATCATCTACCTCGCTCCGCTGCTGGCCATGCCGTTCTTCGTCCGGATCGCCAGCCGCGTGCCGGAGAGCCGGCGCTTCGTCCGACCCCACGCCCGCGTCACCATGGCCGGCCACCGAGGTCGCCTCGCGCTCCTCGGTGCGTCGACGTTCTTCGGGGTGCTGTTCCTCGCTCCCGCCAGCCAGTTCCAGAACGACTTCCTCCGCGACGATCACGGCTTCACCGCACTCGGCATCACCATCTTCACCATCTGCACCAACACGCCCGCGGGCATCGGGATCGTGGTGGGAGGGCGCCTGGCCGACGTCCGGGGACGACGGGTGGTGGGAGCCATAGGGACCTTCGGCGGAGCGCTCCTGCTGGCCTCCGCGTACCACGTGTCCGGGCCGTGGCTGTGGCTGGCCTGGGTGTGCGGATCGATCGTGGCGGCCATGACCGTCCCGGCCCTGGCGGTCTACGGGCCCGAACTGTTCCCCACCGCCCTTCGGGGGAGGGCCAACGGGATCATCACCCTCACGGGGGTGGTGGGCGGCGCCATAGGCCTGTCGGTGGCCGGGCGCCTCGGTGACCACTACGGCTCGCTCGGTCCGGGTCTCACCATGCTCGCGGCCGGCCCGATGGTGGTGGCGATCCTGGTCCTCACCCTCTATCCCGAGACCGCGCACATGGAGCTCGAGGAGCTGAACCCCGAGGACGCGGCGTTCACCACCTCCTCGGTGAGCCTCTGACCTCTCACCGGAAGGGCATCAGAGGGCGGCGATCCAGCCCGTCACCACCTCGCAGATCTCCTCGTCGGACCGGGCCAGGTCGTGGCGGCCACCGGGGATCCAGTGGTGGGTCACCGGGCCGGGCACGGTGGCGGTTGCCGCCTCCAGCTCGTCGGGGGTGCCGAACGGGTCCCGGTCTCCAGAGAGGAAGAGGCACGGCAGGTCGAGGAGGGGAAGGTGCTCGGTGCGGAGCTTCTCGGGCTTGCCCGGCGGGTGCAGCGGGTAGCTGATCAGCACCAGCCCCGCCGCGGGCAGTCCCTCGGCCACCGCCATCGAGCACATGCGCCCGCCCATCGACCGACCCCCGAGCACGAGACGCCCGGGGGCGACGCCGCTCCGCTCGGCGAAGTCGGCGGCGTCGGCCACCAGCGACGCGATCAGCTTCGGAGCCCGATCGGGCGCCTTGCGACCCTCCTTGCGGTACGGGAAGTCGACCCTGGCCACCGGTAGCGGATCGAGCGCGTCCTCCAGGGCCACGAGGGTGTGGTGCTCCCGATCGCTGCCCGCACCCGGCGTGAGCAGCACACCTCCGACCGACGGCTTCCTGGGGCTCATGCGGACTCCGTGCTCAGCAGGATGCGACGGGCCTCGCTCAGGTCCGAGATCCGCTTGGCCGCCTCGTCGATGGCCCCGCCGTGGTCGGGGTGGGCCTCTCGCAGCAGGGCCCGGAACTGCTGCTGCACCGCGGACCGACCGGCAGCCGAGGGCAGCCCCAGCACCTCGAGCGCCCACGTCACAGGGTCTCGGCCCCCGATGGTGGACCAGTTGACGATGTCCCTGGCGTCGCTGAGGTGCGCCACCAGCTTGGGACCGATCTCGCCCCGCCAGCCGATGGCGCTCCGGATGGCGGTGAACACCCCTCCGCGCTGTTCGGGCTCGAGCCGGGCCGCGGCGTAGACGGCGCCGAGGACCTGCGGCGTGGGCGAACCGTTCCGGTCGATGTCGAATACGAGCTGGTCGCCCTCACCGATGAGGCGGTGGCGGGACCGGGTGAGGCCGATGCGGTCCTCCTGGAACCGGTGACGGAGCCGGGGCTGTGGCACTCGCTGCCCCGCCTCCAACTGGTGGCTCAGCCGGTAGAGGTCGTCGACCAGGTCGGGGTCGACGTCGACGATGAAGTTCGCCACCACTCCACCGAGCAGGAGACCGCCGAAGCCGGGCGACGGCGACACCGGCAGCACCGTTGTGCCGACGGAGACCCGCCGGGTCGGCGCGATGGGCCGGGAGTTGAACACCTCCAGCTCGGCCAACAGCACCGGGACACGCTATCGCCGGTTCACACCCAGGCGAGCAGCTGTTCGCGCAGCTCCTGGGCCCGCTGGACGAACCGGTCCTCCTCGGTCATCTCGTCTTCGTCGCTCTGCTCGCCGTCGTCATCGTCGATGTAGGCGTCGACGGCGCCGTCATCCTCCGGCTCCTCACCTGAGGCCACGGCCACCACGTCGGCGACCTCCTGCTTGAGCTCGGCCCACTCCTGGGCGGCGAAGCCGTACGGCACCCCGATGTCCTTCAAGGGCTCGGCCGCGTCGGTCAGGCGCTGGATCAGCTTGTGGTCGGTGGGCGCCTTCACCAGGCGATCGAGCGCGACGTAGATGTCGGAGAGGACCTGGTTGGCGGCGAGCCCGTCGACCTCGTCGTCGACCTCGCCCTCCACCACCGCATCGACGATGGCGCTCACGGCCTCCTCGTGGTCCAGGGCCACCAGCAGCTCGCCCTCCTCGCTCCAGGCGTGGGCGATCCCGGCGGCGATTAGGCGCGCGTCCAGCTCCGCCACGTCCTCGGCATCGAGACCCTCGATCTCGAACGCCAGCTGCTCCTCCATCTCCTGGAGGTCCTCGACGTCTCGCCCTTCGACGGTCTCGATGAGCGACTCCACCACCTCGGCGTCGTCGGCCGCCACCACCAGAGCCCCGACCTCCCAGAGCCGTCTGATCCCGGCCTGGTCGAGCATGCCCTCAAGCGAGACCTTCAGCTGGTTGCCCCAGTGCTCCAACTCGTAGGAGACGCGGTCGCCGTCACCGACCGGAGACGGCTCGATGACCGCCGGCCCCTCGTCGCCTGCCACCTGGTCGACCAGCACGACCTCGCAATCGATGCAGCGTCGCACCGACGCCACGTACTGCGCTCCACATTCAGGACAGACACGGGTGGCCATCGTCGAAGCTTGTCACGCGGGGGCGCGAACCACCTCCACCGGGAGGTCGAGCACATCGGCGAGGAGATCGCTGCGTTCGCTCGCCGCGTAGAGCTCCAGGTCCAGGTCGGCATCGGGGCTCGCTGGAGTGGCGACCACGCTGAGCCGGCCGTCCACCTCGGACGCGTCCACGCTCGCGATCACGCCCTCGTGGGCGCGGTCCAACCCGATGGCGATCCGCAGCACCCCGGCCGTCAACCGGACGAGGGCCTTGTCGTCGGCCCCCAACGCGGCCCACTCGGGGTGGGACCCCTTGGGCGGGCTCTTGCGGTGGTAGCGGGCGATGAGCGCCACCAGTTCGATCTCGTGATCGGTGAGGCCCACCAGCCGATCTGTGTTGCGGATCAGGTAGTAGCTGTGCTTGTGGTGCTTGGCGTGCGAGATCGTCATCCCGACGTTGGACAGCAGCGCCGCGGCCTCCAGGAGCGCCGCCGCCGCGGCCCCCAGGCCGTGCAGGGGTCGGGTCGCTTCGAACAGCTCCAACGCCAGGCGAGCCACGCGCCTGGAGTGGTCGGGGTCGTCGTCGAGCGAGGTCATCAGGTCCTCGACGCTGCGGCGGGCCACGTCTCGCAGGTGGGGCATGTCGCCCGAGCGGGTGCGAGCGATCGTGTCGAGGAACACCCCTTCGCGCAGCGCGTACTCGCTGATGACCAGCTCGTCGATGTGGAAGCGCTCCAGGATCCCCTCGAGCACCAGCACTCCGGCGAGGATGATGTCGGCGCGCTTGTCGTCGAGGTCGGGCAGCTTCGACGTGGTCCGGTTCCGGCGGGCCTCGATCACCGCCTCGACCACCTTCGCCACCCGTTTGCGGGTGAGGACGGCTCCGTTCAAGGTCCTGAGCGGCTCCTCGCCGTCCAGACCACGACCCAAGCGGAGCACCTGCTCGATGGTGCCGGAGCAGCCGACCACGATCTCGTGGCGATGCTCCTCGATCGGGCGGTCGAACGACGACAGCACCTCGTCGACGTGGCGACGGCACGAATCGACCGCGGAGGGGTGGAGGGTCTCGGCGGCGAAGAAGCGGTTGGTGAGGCGGACCGCGCCGAGCTTCAGCGAGGTCGACGCCTTCACCTCTCCCTGGTGGCCGATCAGGAGCTCGGTGGACCCACCGCCGATGTCGAAGAGCAGCAGCGGCGTGTCGTAGACGTCGAGGGCCTGGAGCACCCCCAGGTGGATGAGGCGGGCCTCCTCCACCCCGGAGACCACCTCGACCTCGACGCCGGCCTCCTCGGCGGCACGGTGGAGGAACACGTCGCGGTTGTCGGCCTCGCGCACCGCGCTGGTGGCCACCGCACGGATCGGCGCGCCGTGGCTGTCGGCGAGCTTGTGGAACCGCTTGAGCGCCGCCACCGCCCGATCGATGGCGTCGTCGTCGATGGCCACCAGGTCTCCGGTGCGGGACGTGGCTCCGCCGAGGCGAACCATCTCCTTCTCCCGCGTGAGCACCTCGAACCGGTCGCCCTCGGTGGTGCGCGCCACCACCAGGTGCAACGAGTTGGTACCGACGTCGACCGCGGCAAGCGTCTCGGCCATCGCCGGCGAACCTAGC
>JAAZBK010000221.1 GCA_012513855.1 Acidimicrobiales bacterium | reverse complement strand
TCCAGCAACCGGTCGACCGCCTCGTCGCGAGAGAACCCCATCGACATCAGCAGGGCCAGTCCGCCGCTCACCTGGGCCGCGGCCATCGAGGTCCCACCCCGGCACTCGTAGCCGGACCCGTCGCCGGTGTCGACCGGCACCGACGAGACGACCCCCACCGGCTGGCCGTCGTGGTGGCAGGTGTACTCGGTGTCGGTGGTGAGCCCGCCGGGAGCGGCGACGCCGATCGAGTCGTCGGGAAGCCGGGGTGCGTAGCTGGCCAACCCACCGCTTCGATCGGTGGCGGTGACGAGCAGGGCGCTGCTCACGTCGAAGAACGTGGGCTGGTCGACCCGGCTCCCGGCCGATAGGACCACCACCGCACCCGCTTCCCAGGCCTCGCCGATGGCGTCGAGCAGGTCGGGTGCCAGCCGGTAGGGGGCAGTGATCGAGAGGTTGACGATGTCGACGTGCTCGCCGATGGCCCAGCGGACGCCGGCGGCCAGGTCTGCTGCATCGCCGTCGGCGGTGCAGGAGGCGTCGTCGCAGCGCGACTCGAGGGCCTTGACCGACAAGACCTTGGCCCTGGGCGCCACACCGGCCACGCCGATCCCGTCGTCGGCTCGTGCTGCGATGATGCCGGCGACGTGGGTTCCGTGGCCATCGGTGTCGGTCCCGCCCGGCGTGCACTCGTCGGCCGACCCTGCCGCGCCTATGCAGGTGACGGAATCCTCCACCTGGCCCAGCAGGTCCGGGTGGGTGGAGTCGACACCCGAGTCGACGACCGCGACCCGGACCGCCGCTCCCAGGCTGGACCGCCAGGCGATCCGGGCACCGATGGCGTCGAGGTGCCAGGCCATGCCCGAGGTGACGGCCGGATCGGTGACGCCGAGCGGCTCGAGCTCGGTCTCCGCGCTGGCTGCGGTGAGCGTCGGAGCGATGACCGACACCGAGACCAGGGCGGCCACCGCTAACCGGGCGATGCGGGAGGTGATCATGGCTGCGATCCTCGCGGATGGAGGACCGTCGCCGGAGGAATCAGAGCCAGGGGATCAGAGCCGACGCATCACGGTGACCACGCGGCCGAACACCTGGACCTCGTCGGGCGAGAACACCATCGGCTCCAGACGATCGTTCTGCGGTGTCAGCACCACCCGGCCGTCGTCGAGGCCGAACGTCTTCACCGTGGCCTCCTCTCCCGGGATGCCGGCCACCACGATCTCACCGGGTCGAGCTTCGGACTGGGAGTGCACGATGACGAAGTCTCCGTCGAGGATCCCGGCGTTCACCATGGAGTCGCCGCGGACCCGCAGCATGAACAGGTCGCCCTCCCCGGTGAAGTCGCTGGGGACCGGCATGATCTCCTCGACGTTCTCCTGGGCCAGCACGTCGGTACCGGCGGCGACCTCGCCGACGAGGGGTACGTGGCGCACCGGGCGACGTTCCATGACCGCTCCGCTCGACGGGTCGAAGCGGACCTCGATCGCTCGTGGCTTGGACGGATCTCTGCGCAGGTATCCGAGGCGCTGGAGCGTGGACAGGTGGGAGTGGACGGTGGAGGGCGAGCCGAGCCCGACGCTCTCGCCGATCTCGCGGACCGAGGGCGGATAGCCCCGCTCCCGCATGGTGGCGTCTATGCAGTCGAGGATCTGCCGCTGGCGTGCGGTGAGGTTGTGTTCGGTCATCTGGAGAGCCCCCGTGAGGTTCGCGCCGATGGGTGGGACGGCTGGTTTCCGGTCCGACGGTAGCACCGCGCGGGTGTTCGGGGCAAACATCTGTTCGGGCTTGACGTCGAACAGTCGTTCGTGGCTATCCTGTGATCGTTCGAACGGGCGTTCGTGGAACGGGCGTTCGAACCACCACCCGAGATCCTGTTGTCACACCCCCTGCGGAGACTGGTCCCATGGCTGCGATCATCGAACCCCGAACCCACCTCCACGGTGCCACCTCCTACCGCCCGTCCCGTCCACCACGGCACCTGTCGGCGGTGGCGGTGCCCGTGGAACCGCTCTTCAGCCCGGCGGCCCTGGCGGCCATGGCGGCAGCCCTCCTGGTGGCGGTCCTGCTGGCCCTGGGCATCGGGGCTGGCGCCTTCTCCGGCCTGGTGCCCACGCCCGGTTCCGAGCCGATCGCGGCCGCCGATGCTCGCGTGGTGGTCGTCGAGCCGGGCGATTCGGTGTGGAGCATCGCTCGATCGATCCAGCCCGAGGGTGACCTGAGGCCGTTGGTGCACCGAATCGTCCAGGCCAACGGGGCGGCACCGCTCCAGCCCGGCCAGCAACTGGTGGTGCCCGCGTGAGCGGTCCCTCCTAGTAGCGTCGCCATGTGCGCTGTCCGGGTTGTGGAAGCTTCGACGACAAGGTCGTCGATTCGCGTCAGTCCGAAGACGGCACCTCGATCCGTCGCCGGCGCTCGTGCCTGGAGTGCCAGCGCCGGTTCACCACGTTCGAGCGGCTCGAAGAGGTGCCGCTCATGGTGGTCAAGCGCTCGGGTGATCGGGAGCCGTTCGACCGCGACAAGGTGGTCGCCGGCCTGATGGCCGCCACCAAGTCCCGGCCGGTGTCGCCGGAGCAGCTGACCGATCTGGTGGTCTCGGTGGAGGAGTGCGCCCGCCTCGAAGGCAGCGAGATCTCCACCGAGGACGTCGGTCGAGCGGTGTTGGAGGGCCTCCGCGACCTCGACGTGGTCGCAGCGGTCCGCTTCGCCAGCGTCTACAAGGAATTCGACGACCTCGCCGACTTCGAGCGGGAGCTCACCGAGCTCACCCAGTCGTCGTCGTCGCTCACCAAGGCCACCGAGCCCAAGCGCCGCTGATCAGCGGTCGGTGACATAGCGCGCCATCAGCATCCCGTCGCTCTCCCACAGGTGGGCGAGCGACAGCCCGTGGAGCACGTCGGCGCCTCCCGCGGCCAGGCGGGGACCGTTGCCGCCGGCCAGCACCGCTGCAACCGACAGGTTGACCTCGTCGACCAGGTCGTCTCCCACCAGGTACCCGTTGAGGGCAGATCCTCCCTCGCAGAGCACCAGCGAGCCCTCGGCCCGGAGCTCGGCCAGGGCCCGGCGGAGGTCGACCGTGCCGGCGTTGCCGGCCGTCACCACGTCGGCCCGCTCCCGTACGGCGGCCAGCCGGCGGGGGTCGGCGTCGGTGGTGGTCACCACGATCGGTCGCTCGGCCGGTTCTGAGAACAGCTCGGCGTCGAGGGAGAACCGCAACGACCCGCTCACCACCGCGATCCGAGGCTTGTGCCGCTGGCCTCGTGCGGTGCGCAGCTCCTGCTGGACGGCGCTGGTGCGCGGAGGCCGGTAGTTCTCGGCCGTCACGGTGGCCGAACCGGCGAGGATGACGTCGGCGCTGGCGCGCAGGGCCGAGAACACGAGCTTGTCGGCCGGCGTGCCGAGTGGTCCCGACACCCCGTCGACCACGGTCGACCCGTCGACGCTCGCGATCACGTTGAGCATCACCCACGGACGGTCGGGTGGAGCGGGGCGGGATGCTGAGGCGTGGGCTTGGTAGGGGTCCACCTCGGCGGGGTCCGGCAGCAGCTGGCGCACGGCGCGAACGTAGGCCATCGGTCGGCCGGGCACGGCCACGGCGGTGGGTGCACACTGTTCGGGTGACCTTGATCGACGTACCCACCGAGCGCCGCTCCACCGGGGGTGGCGCATCCACCAGGACCGTCTTCCGGACCTGCCCGTTGTGCGAGGCCGGTTGCGGCCTGGAGCTGACGGTCACCGACGATGGCGTCACCCGCATACGAGGCGACCGGAACGACGTGTTCAGCCGCGGGTACATCTGCCCGAAGGGGTCGACGCTGCGCCAGCTCCACGACGACCCCGACCGCTTGAGGGCACCGTTGGTCCGCCGCGGTGGGCGACACGTCGAGGTGACCTGGGCGGAGGCGTTCGAGGAGGCCGACCGGGTGCTGTCCGGCGCCATCGAGCGCCACGGACGAGGTGCGATGGGCGTCTACGTGGGCAACCCGAACGCCCACAACCTGGCGGGCCTCCTGTACCTCCGACCACTCCTGAAGTCGCTGGGGACCCGCAACGTCTTCACCGCCAGCACGGTCGACCAGCGCCCCAAGGAGCTCTCGTCGGCGTGGATGTTCGGGGGCGGGCTCACGATCCCGGTCCCCGACATCGACCGGACCCACATGCTCGTGATGCTCGGAGCGAACCCCTACGAGTCGAACGGCAGCCTGGCCACGGCCCCCGACTGGCCCGGCCGGATCGAGGCCATGCAGGCCCGAGGCGGGCGACTGGTGGTTGTCGACCCCCGTCGGACCCGTACCGCCGACCAGGCCGACCAGCACCTGGCGATACGTCCGGGGACCGACGCCCTCCTGCTGGCGGCGGTCGTCACGTGCCTCGCCCGCGACGGCCGCATCGCACCGGGTGACGCGGGGCGGTACGTGGCCGGGCTCGACGAGGTGGTCCGCGCCCTGGCCGGCTTCACGCCGGAGTCCGTGTCGGCTGCCGTCGGGATCGATGCCCGAGACATCGAGCGGCTGGCGCACGAGATCGCCGACGCCCCATCGGCCGCGGTGTACGGGCGGATCGGCACCACCACCGCCGAGTTCGGCACCCTTGCCAGCTGGTTGGTCGACGTCGTCAACCTGGTCACGGGCAACCTCGACCGGCCGGGCGGCGCGATGTTCGCCAAGGCGGCAGCCGGCGCCGCCAACACCCGCGGCCGGGAGCGCTACGGGCGGGGGTTCAACGTCGGCCGTCACCGTTCGCGGGTCCGCGGCCTGGCGGGTTCGATGGGCGAGCTGCCGGTGGCCTGCATGGCCGAGGAGATCGACACGCCCGGCGAGGGCCAGCTCCGGGCCATGGTCACGGTGGCGGGCAACCCCGTCCTCTCCACGCCCAACTCCGACCGCCTCGATGCCGCCATGGCCGGTCTCGACGGCTACGTGGCCGTCGACATCTACCTGAACGAGACCACCCGCCACGCCGACGTCATCCTCCCGCCTCCGTCGGCCCTGCAACGGGGCCACTACGACCTGGCGCTGCTCCAGCTGGCCCTCCACAACGTCGCCAACTACTCGCCGCCGGTCCTACCGCTCGACGACGGCCAGCCCGACGAGTGGGCGATCCTCGCCCGGCTGGCGCTCATCGCCCAGGGCATGGGGCCCGATGCCGACGTGGAGGTGGTCGACGACCTGGTCGTCGGGGCGCTCGTCGACGCGGCGGTGGGCGACGAGCACGGGCCGGTGGCCGGACGCGATCGCGCCGAGATCCTCGAAGCCCTCGCTCCCCGGACAGGGCCCGAACGCCTGCTCGACCTGATGTTGCGCACCGGGCCGTACGGCGACGGCTTCGGCGCCCGCGCCGGACAGGTGGTGCCCGGTGTGGCGCCCCTGACGCTCGACGTGCTGCTCGAGAACCCCCACGGTGTCGACCTCGGTCCGTTGGAGCCACGGCTGCCCGAGGTCCTGCGCACCGAGTCCGGGATGGTCGAGGTGGCGGCTGAGCCGCTCATGGCCGACCTGGCCCGGCTGGAAGCCGTTCTCGACCGACCGGTACCGCAGGCCGTGCTCGTGGGCCGGCGCGACCTCCGCTCGAACAACTCCTGGATGCACAACGTGAACGTCCTGGTGAAGGGCAGGCCACGGTGCACCCTCCACGTCCACCCCGACGACGCCTCCCGCTGGGAGCTGGTCGACGGCGGGTCAGCGCGGGTGGCGAGCCGCGTCGGCGCGGTGGAGGTGCCGGTGGAGGTGACCGACGCCGTGCGCCCGGGCGTGGTGAGCCTGCCGCATGGATGGGGCCACGACCTGGACGGGATCCGGCTCGAGGTGGCGCGGGCTCACGCCGGCACCAACTCCAACGTGCTCACCGACGATCAGGTGGTCGACGACCTGTCGGGCAACGCCGTGCTCAACGGGATACCGGTGGAGGTCGGTCCGGTGGCGTCCACCGCCTGAGGCGGGGAGCCGGGGTCACTGCCCGGAGGCAGCGGCAGGGTCGCTGTCGGGCATCACGAAGGCGCGGAGCTTGCGCATCGAGGCCATGAGCGATTCCATCTCGTCCTGATCGAGGACGCTCCAGAACCGGTCGAGGGTGGCGAGGTGGGTGGGCAGCGACGCCACCAGTTCGTCGAGACCCTTGGGGGTGAGCACCGCGTAGAACCCGCGTCGATCCGACTCGCACGGTTCGCGCACCACGTGGCCCGCGGCCTCCATCCGGTCGACCACCCGGGTCAGCCCGCTCGAGGTGATGGTGCACTGGGCGGTGAGCTCCGACATCCGGAGCCGTTGCTGGGGCGAGCGGGACAACCGCAGCAGCACCTCGAAGGTCGACAGGGTGAAGCCGAACCCCTCCAGGTCTCGTTCGACCGACGCGAGCGCGCCGAAGTGGACCTCGTGGAGGATTCCGAAGGCGGTGAGCCGCGGATCGTCCAGGTGGTCGGCGACCTCAGGTCGCATCGAAGCGTTGAGTCCGTTGGTCGTGTTCAGCCCCGTCACGGCGCGAATCGTACCGGAGGCGGTCAACCGGTCCCGGTACCGAGGTGCGTCCATCCCCAAGGGTTGTGGATGAACGGAGGGGAAATCCCCGCGAAATACACAGGGTTGTTCCCCTTCCGATCCACAACCCCCAGGCCTTACGGTGAACCCTGGCAACAGCGGGCGCCGGTGACCGGCGTCGGAACTAGAGGTGTGGGGAGCATCACCCCGACTGGCAACCACCGGGAGGGATGGTGCGAGAACGTGAGGGAGAACCCCAGTGCGCGTCTTCAGGCGTGCGAATCTCCCTTCGACCTGACCTCGGCATCGGCGCCCGCTGCGCCCGCCTCACCCCTCGAGAACCGGCGGTTACGGGGCGTGGCGGGAATCTTCTGCCCAGCCGTTGACACCGCTGTAATTTCCATGCTGTAGTTTGCGTCTACATCTTGTGGTGTCGAGGCATCAGGGGACGCCCCAGCCACAAGTGGTTGTGGTTCGGCGCCCGCCGGGGCAGCGTGGTCCGGCAGCGTTCGACCCCCGACACAGAGATCAAGTCCGAAGACCTTCGAAACCCAGGAGCGCACCCATGGCAATGGCCCCCGAGCAAACCGGAATCGGCATCGCCCGGCACTTCACCACCGAGGGTGTGCATCCCTACGACGAGGTCAGGTGGGAGCGGCGCGACGCCCGCATCACCAACTACAAGGACGGCTCGGTGGCGTTCGAGCAGCTCGGCGTGGAGTTCCCCGAGACCTGGTCGCTCAACGCCACCAACATCGTCGCCCAGAAGTACTTCCGCGGCACGCTGGGCACCGACGAGCGCGAGAGCTCGCTCAAGCAGGTGATCGACCGGGTGGCCGACACCATCACCCGCTGGGGCATCGAGGGCGGCTACTTCATCGACGACCGCGAGGCCGAGACCTTCCGGGCCGAGCTCAAGCACCTGCTGGTCAACCAGAAGGCAGCCTTCAACTCGCCGGTGTGGTTCAACATCGGCGTCGAGGGCGTGCCGCAGCAGGCTTCGGCGTGCTTCATCCTCTCGGTCGACGACGCCATGGACTCGATCCTCAACTGGTACCGGGAAGAGGGCGTCATCTTCAAGGGCGGTTCGGGCGCCGGGGTCAACCTCTCCCGGATCCGCTCCTCGGTGGAGCTGCTCAAGGGCGGCGGCACCGCATCCGGTCCGGTGAGCTTCATGCGTGGGGCCGACGCCTCGGCCGGCACCATCAAGTCCGGTGGCAAGACCCGCCGCGCCGCCAAGATGGTGATCCTCGACGCCGACCACCCCGACGTCGAGGAGTTCATCTGGTGCAAGTCCCGCGAGGAGGACAAGGCCAGGGCTCTGGCCGCCGCCGGGTTCGACATGGACCTCGACGGCAAGGACAGCCACTCGATCCAGTACCAGAACGCCAACAACTCGGTCCGGGTCACCGACGAGTTCATGCAGGCCGTGGTCGACGACGGGCCGTGGGAGCTCAAGGCCCGCACCGACGGAGCCGCCGTCCGCACCGTCCGGGCTCGTGACCTCATGCGCCAGATCTCCGAGGCCACCTGGGCCTGCGCCGATCCCGGCATGCAGTTCGACACCACGATCAACAAGTGGCACACCGCGCACAACACGGGCCGGATCAACGGCTCGAACCCGTGCTCGGAGTACATGCACATCGACAACTCGGCCTGCAACCTGGCCAGCCTCAACCTCTTGAAGTACCTGCGAGACGACGACACGTTCGACGTCGAGAGCTTCAAGGCCGCGGTGGCGGTGATCTTCACCGCCCAGGAGATCCTGGTGGGCCGGGCCGACTACCCCACCGAGCCCATCGCCGAGAACTCCCGCAAGTTCCGCCAGCTCGGCATCGGCTACGCCAACATCGGCGCCCTGCTGATGGCCCTCGGTCACGCCTACGACTCCGACGACGGCCGGGCCTGGGCCGCGGCCATCACCGCCCTGATGACCGGCCACGCCTACGCCACCTCGGCCCGCACCGCCAGCCGCATGGGTCCCTTCGCCGGCTACGCCGAGAACTCCGAGCACATGCTCCGCGTCCTCAACATGCACCGCGACGCCGCCTCCCACGTCGACGAGGAGCTGGTTCCGGCCGAGCTGCTGTCGGCCGCCCAGCAGAGCTGGGACGAGGCGTGCGAGCTGGGCGAGCAGTTCGGCGTGCGCAACTCCCAGGCCTCGGTGCTGGCCCCCACCGGCACCATCGGCCTGATGATGGACTGCGACACCACCGGCATCGAGCCCGACCTCGGCCTGGTCAAGATGAAGAAGCTCGTGGGCGGCGGCACCATGACCATCGTCAACCAGACCATCCCGCGGGCCCTCACCCAGCTGGGCTACTCAGAAGACCAGATCACCGACATCGTCTCCTACATCGACGAGGAGAAGAGCATCCTCGGCGCGCCGCACCTCGCAGCCGAGCACATCCCGGTGTTCGCCTGCTCGATGGGCGACAACCCCATCCACTACATGGGCCACGTCCAGATGATGGCGGCGGTCCAGCCGTTCATCTCCGGGGCCATCTCCAAGACCGTCAACATGCCCGAGGACGTCTCGGTCGAAGACGTCGAACAGCTCCACATCGAGGCCTGGAAGCTCGGCGTGAAGGCCATCGCCATCTACCGCGACAACTGCAAGGTCGGACAGCCGCTGTCGATGGCCAAGAAGGACGGCCAGGAGGCCTCGGCCGGGGCCGAGCCGCAGGTGGTGGAGCGAGAGGTCATCGTCGAGAAGGTCGTGGAGAAGGTCGTCAAGACCCCCACCCGCGAGAAGCTGCCCCGCAACCGCACCTCCAAGACGTTCGAGTTCCGGGTGGCCGACTGCAAGGGCTTCGTCACGGTTGGCGAGTACGACGACGGTCGTCCCGGCGAGGTCTTCCTCAAGGTCGCCAAGCAGGGATCCACCCTCGCCGGCGTCATGGACTCGCTGTCGATCTCGCTCAGCTACGCGCTCCAGTACGGCGTGCCGCTGCGCACCCTGGTGGAGGCGTTCGCCAACACCCGCTTCGAGCCCGCGGGCATGACCGATGATCCGGATCTGCGCATCGCCACCTCGCTGCTCGACTACATCTTCCGTCGCCTGGCGGTCGACTACCTGACCCTCGAGGAGCGCCAGGAGCTGGGGATCCTCACCGTGTCCGAGCGCACCCAGCCCACGCTGCCGGGCGTGGAGGAGACGGTGGTGGAGAGCCGTCAGGGCACCGACCTGGCCGCCGACCCCAAGTCGATCCCGTCGGCCAACGAGCTGGCCATCGCCATGGAGGACGACGCCTCGTCGGCCCAGCCGAGCCTGCTGGACCGGGCCGGCGTCACCGATCCGACCCCGGTCACCTCGACCCCGCCGCAGGTGAAGCCGTCGGCGGCCCAATCCGATGCCCCGTACTGCATGCAGTGCGGTGTGCAGATGCAGCGGGCCGGCTCCTGCCACGCCTGCCCGAGCTGCGGCAGCACCAGCGGCTGCAGCTGACGATCTCCCGCTCCTCCAGTAGCGGGTCGTGACAGTCGGAGGCCCGGGGCGAGAGCCCCGGGCCTCCGGCGTTTTCAGCTCCGACTGCGATCAGGCGTCGATTACTCGACTACTCGGAATCGACGTCGGCGTCGGTGGTGGCCTTGTGGCGCCAGTAGGCGACCAGCGCCACCGACTCGCGGTCGAGGCCGCGGTCGTTGCGGACGTGGCGGCGGACCGCGGTCATGGCCTTGCTCTCGCCGCCACCCCACACGTAGGTGCTCTCGGGCAACGGCGGAAGGGCGCGGGCGGCGTCGGCCAGCAGCGAGGTGGTGCCCGCCTCGGCCCCTTCGCGGTGCAGCCAGATCACGTCTACACCGGCACGAGACGGCAGCTCCTGTCGCTCCGACTCCTCGGCGACCTCGGCCAGGACCGTGGCGGTCATGCCGTCGGGCATCCAGTCGATGATCCCGGCGATGGCCGGGAGGCCGGTCTCGTCGCCCACCAGCACCAGGTGGTCGGTTCCGTCCGGCGGGTGGAACGCGGTGCGGGGACCCCAAAGGGCCACCTTGTCGCCCACCTGCGCCCGGGCGGCCCACGACGACGCCGGCCCGGCGTGGTCGCCCTCGCCGTGCAGCACCATCCAGATGTCGAGCTCGGCCTTCTCCGGCCGCCACGCCCGAAGCGTGTAGTACGCACCTACCGGCTGGTCCTCCACGGGCATGCGGGCGTGCGCCTCCCACGTGAAGGTCTGGTCGATCCCCAACTCGGTGCGACCGGGCGGCGGGAGCAGCACGTAGAAGAAGCAGTCCGGGCCCACCGGGTCGAAGGTGGTGGCCAGATCTCCGCCGCCGAAGGTGATCTGGCGGAGGTGCGGGTGGACGTCGGACACCGCCACGACCTCGGTGAGGTGGGTGCCGATGGCGGCCAGTGCCGCGGCCTCGCGCTCGGCGGAGGTCTGGCCGGTGTCACCCGAGGCGTCACGGGCCCGCTCGATGAGGTCGAACAGCGCCGAGGTCAGGTGGTCGGGCACCTCGACGGGGATGTTGAAGTCGAGTCGCAGGTCGTGGACGCCGGCGGGGTCGGTGACCTTGGAGTCGAGTCCTTCGGGATCGATGCCCACCAGCTCGCAGTCGGTGGCCTCCGGGAAGCCACCGAGGTTGCGGGTGACCATCAGCACGGTGTCGGCGAAGTCGGCGTTGAACCGCTCGATGATGCTCTTCTCCTCGACGGCGAGGTAGGCGACGATCGGCGGTTCTTCGATTTCGGTGGTCACGGCTGCTTCTCCTCGGACCGGTCGGTAGCGAACGCAGGAGACGTTCTGCGTTCGGCATGCCTAACACGCGGGACGGCTCGGATAAAGCAGCGGGTTCCCGTCAGGTCTCGATGTCGTCCTCGGCTTCGCCGAGCAGCGCCCGGTAGATGACCGCACCGAGCGCGCCGCCGACGATCGGTGCGAGCCAGAAGAGCCACAGTTGGACGAGGTAGTCGCCCCCGGCGAACAGTGCCGGTCCGGTGGACCGGGCCGGGTTGACCGAGGTGTTGGTGACGGGGATCGATATGAGGTGGATGAGGGTGAGGGCTAGGCCGATGGCCACCGGGGCGGTGCCGCCGGGCGCGCTCTTGCGGGTGGCGCCCATGATGACCACCAGGAACATGGCGGTCATGACGATCTCGCAGACGAGAGCCGCGAGCAGGCTGTAGCCGCCGGGTGACTGGTCGCCGAAGCCGTTGGCGGCGAACCCGGACTCGGCGATGTCGAACCCGTCGACGCCCGTGGCGATCACCGCCAGCACGCCGGCTGCGACGACCGCGCCGACCACCTGGGCCACGATGTAGCCCACGGCGTCGGCCGCTGGGAACCGCTTGCCGGCCACCAGCCCGAGCGTGACCGCGGGGTTGAAGTGCCCTCCCGACACGTGTCCGAGGGCGTACGCGCCCGTGAGGACGGTGAGGCCGAAGGCGAGCGCCACGCCCACCAGGCCGATGCCCAGGTTGGTGTCCGGCATGAAGCCGGCGGCCAGAACCGCCGATCCGCAGCCGCCGAGCACCAGCCAGAAGGTACCGATCGCTTCGGCACCGAGCTTGCGCGGGTCCATCGCAGTCACCTCCGCCGGGCGAGTGGTCTCACCCGTCGGAACGACGATACGCCTGCCGGGTAGGTGATGTCGGGATGTCGGCTGTAGGGTCGCGGTCAGCGTGGAACCCAGGCGGGAGCGAACCGATGCAGCCTCAGGTCGACGGCGTCCGCAAGCCCGAGCTCCGGCTGGCGCTCGCGCTGCGAGGTGGCGTGAGCCTGGCGGTTTGGATGGGCGGTGCGTGCGCCGAGATCGATGCTCTGAGGCGGGCCGGAGATCCGCGCCACGCCGGCGACGACGACCCGGCCGTCGCCTTCTGGCGGGCCCTGCTGGAGGACTCGCCCTACTCCAGGGTGGTCGTCGACGTGATGGCCGGGGCCAGCGCAGGCGGGCTGAACGGCGCTGTCTTCGGTGCCGCCATCCGACACGGGTTCTCCATGGCGGACCTCCTCGACGTGTGGCGCGACGTCGCCGCCATCGACGACCTCCGCCGGCCGCGCAAGCCGTGGCGGTCGCTCTTCGACGGCGACGAGCGATTCCTCGACGTGATCCACGCCCGTCTCGGTGAACTGGTCGGTTCCGCCGCGGATGATCTAACCGGAGCCAGACGGCGGACCACCGGGGACTCCGAGGTCCACGCACTGGACCTCCAGCTCACCGCCACGCTCGTCGAACCGATCTCCCAGCCCACCACCAGCCCGGTCGACGAGGCCCTGCGGAGCAACCGGTCCGCAGCGCGGTTCCACTTCCGCCACGACGGTGCAGCCGCATTCCCGCGCGCCGACCTCGAGCGAGACGGGCTGGCCCGCCTGGCAGTGGCGGCGCGCTCGTCGGCGTCGTTCCCGCTCGCGTTCGAGTCGGCAGCGGTGCGCTCGACCCGCCCCGAGCGGTTCGAGCTCGCCCCCGGCGCAGGCTCCGGCGGCGTGGCCGTCGGTGGGCGCCACCCGCACCGCTGGGCCGATTGCCGCGGCATCTTCAGCGAGGGCCGTGGCCTGCCAGTGGGACGGACCGACGCCCTCCACGACGACGACTTCGTGGTGGCCGATGGTGGGATCCTCGACAACATCCCCATCGGCCGGGCTCTTGAAGCGGTGCGACGGATGCCGGCCTCGGGGCCGACGCGGCGGGTGCTCGTCTACATGCACCCCACCGGGCCGGCGTCGGCCGGCGCCGAGCGCTCCGACGCGGCGTCGCTCGATCGGGATCGGCGAGGCCCGATGGCGATGGTGCACGGGCTCATCAGCTCGCGCCTCCAGGGCGAGTCGATCGACGACGACCTCGACCGGTTGGAGGAGGTGAACCGGAACCTCCGGCTCCGTCGCCAGGCGCGTCGTGCCGCCGCCTCCCGATCGGAGGACACCGGCGACCTGATCGCGTCGGCTCGCGGGCAGATCGACGCGTACCTCGAACAGCGGGCCACCGTCGACGCCGACGAGGTGCGGGCGCTGCTGCGCAACCCGCTCGGCGTGCTGGGGGAGGATCCGTTCCCGGTCGATCCGACCGGCTGGGGCGACGACCGGTGGCGCGCGCCGCTGGCGCTGTGGCCAGCCCACCACCGGATCGCTCTGGACGAGGAGCTGCGGATCACTTTCCGCGGTCGCCTCGACGAGCGGCCCGACCTGGCCTCGCTGCTCACCGGTGGCCTCGGGCCGCTCACCCGCACGGTCGACCTTCTCACCGAGCTGGCGCTGGCCACCGAGGCGATCACCGGAGACGGCGAGGTCCAGGCCCGGGTCGGTCGGATCAAGGCGGAGCTGTACCGGATCGGTGGCCTCGTCGGTGAGCTGGATCGGGTGCGACGCATCGGATGGGTCACCGTGGCAGGTTGTCTGATCGACGACCGGTCCGGCCGGCGTGGTGCAGGTCCGAGCTCGTTGGACCGATGGATCGCCGACGCGCTCGACGACCTCAACGGATTGCTGCAGTTCGAGCGCTCCGAAGCCGAGTCGTTGTGCAGGGAGCCGGAGGCCGGCCCGAACGCCGATCTGCAACGTGTCCGGCGGACCTTCTGGGATCGCAGCGCGTCGGGCCTGCAACGCCTCGCCGGGTCGAGCGAACCGGCCAGGGCTTCCTTCGCCGACCCGGTCGACCTCCGCGAGCCGGTGATCGCCGCCCTCGGCCGGCTGGCCACCGAGCTGGTCGAACGCTGGCCGACGCACCGGGCCGACGCTCAGCGCGCCAGCGCGGATCCGTCCCGTGCCGACGTGGTGATCGGGGCCGACCTGATCCGTCGCGTGCTCACGGCCCCGGCTCCCGACCCGGCCGACCTCCGGGAGCGCTTCGCGGCGTTGGAGGTGCTGCTGGTGCGCGAGCACCTGCTCGGCGCGAGCGTCGGGGTGGAGGTCTCCTTCGTGCGGATGTCGGCGGCAGCCGAGACCGTCGACGCTGAGCGGTTCGCCCGCCTGCACGAGGTGTCGGGCCGGTTGTCAGCCGACCACACCGACGCTCACCACCTCCTCCCCGAGGTCAAGCTCGCGGGCAACGAGCTGAGCAACTTCGCGGCCTTCCTCGACGAGCGCTGGCGGACCAACGACTGGTACTGGGGCCGGATCGACGCGGTGCCCACCCTCGTCGACCTCGTGCTGGGGGTCGACCGGACGGGCACGCCGGCAGGCATCCACCACCCGTCGGAGCGGACCGGAGGCGCAGCGACCCCGACCGTCGACCAAGACGCGGTCCGTCGGGACCTGATCCGGCGGCGTCAGGACCAGGTGGCGGCGGTGATGGTGGGCGACCACCACGACCTCGCCGGCGCCCTTAGGGACTGGGACGTCGGGCTGGAGACCCTCACGGTGCCCGGGGCGCCGACCACCCGCCGATCGCTCACCAAGCTCGGACGGGTCGGCGCCAAGGTGCTGGGGACCGCGGCGCGGCGACCCAGGCTCGCGTGGGTGCTCCAGTTCCCCGCGGGCTGGGTGGTCGGGCGCTTCGCCCGTCCGCGTGGAGGACGTCCTGGTAGCGACGTCGCGGGCCGGTCCGGACCCTCGTAGGGGGCTGAGGTCGGCCCGGGCCTGGGGGCGGGTCCGATCGTCGGTTTCCCTGGTGCCGATGTGTCGGGCACGCCCGTGGTCTGACTATGCTGTGACCACGGCGTCCCGTCTGCGGTGACGGTGGGGACGGCTTGATCCGAGAGCCGTGCCGCGATGCCAGACAACGGATGAGGGCCCCACCCCGAGGTGGGACTACGGCGCAGGGAGTGCCGCACCTAGATGACTGAAGTCCTAGCGCTGGAAGCTGCGGCTTGGGCCGCGGCAGCCGGCACCGCCAATGCGGAACAACTGGCTCAACTCGAGGCTGATCCGCGCCGCTGGCGCTTCGCGCTCGAAGACCTCCTAGAAGACACCGAGGATCGTTTGGAGGCGGTGCGCAAGCTAACCGGTCCCGAACGTCAGCAGGTGGTGGCCGACTTCGAGGCCGAGATGGCCCGGTTGGAGGCGGCGTACGACCTCCTCACCAAGGTCGGCGACAGCTCTTCGGCCGTGGCCGCCATCGCGGCCGCCGATCCGGCCGGCGAGGTTCGCCTCCAGGCGTCGTGGGGCGGCGGCAACGTGGTGGTCTGGGCGGCCGGCCCCGGTACCCAGCCCGCCACCGCCGAGGACCTGTCGGATCGGCTCGAGGCCATCGGCGGTCCGGCCGTCGGGTGGACGCCGCACCAGGCGGTGCCGCTGCCGGGTGGCAGCAGGGCGGCCGCTCTGGCGATCCCCGTGCAGGAGGCGCTCGGCTGGTTGGTGGCGGTGGGTGGAGGCCTCGGTCGCGAGGGCGTCGGTGCCAGCGTGGCCTGGTTGGGTCGGGCGGCCATCGTCGGCGTGAGGCTGGTGGCCAAGGGTGCCGTGGTGCCCACGCTGCCGGCGCACAAGCGCTCCGACGGCCGCACCATGGACCTCTCGGTGAAGTGGGTTCCGGCCCTCCTCGACGAGACGGTGCTGGAGAAGCTCACCAACGCCATGCCCGGGCCGGTCACCGCGCTGCCCAACACCAAGCAGGACCCCAGGGTCGTGACCCTCGACGTGATCGGCACGGTGGTCGACGCCGTGGTGAGCGAGGCCGCCGCCCGCCTGGAGCTGCCGGCTCCGCCACCCCACGTGCAGAGCACGTCCCAGGTGGCAGAAGCCGTGGTCACCCGGGTCGACGGGTCCAGCTTCGTGGCTCCCGTGGCGGCCGGTGCCGAGGTGTCCAAGCGCCTCGACCGCTGGGTCCGGCCGGTGGTCGGGCCCTTCACGTCGAGGCTGGTGCTCCAGCTCGACCCGCCCGACTCGGGCAACGCCTGGTTCCTCTCGGTGCTCGGGCCGGGTGCAGAGGGCGACCTCCTGCCCATCGAGGCCGCCATCGCCGACGGCAAGGCCACCAAGGCCCTGGTCGACGAGCTGGTGCGGGCAGAGCGCGTGGTCCCGGCCCTGCTGCGGCCCGGTGCCCTCCGCCGGGGCCAGGTTTACCTGAGCCAGGACGAGGCCTGGGAGTTCATGACCATCACCGGCGACGCCCTGGCTGCCGCCGGGTTCGAGGTGCGGGTGCCCGCCCTGTCGCGCCGCAAGCCCGCGGCGGGTCTGCGAATGTTCACCGAGCCCACCGGCGACACCGTGGTCGGGGCCCAGCAGCTCTCCAACGTGCGCTGGTCGGTGCTGTTCGACGACGTCGAGCTCACCGCCGAGCAGATCCAGCAGCTGGCCGAGGAAGCCCGTCCGCTGGTGCGTTCGAACGGCAAGTGGGTCGAGCTGGACAAGGTCGACCTCAAGGAGGCCGCCGCCGCCCTGGCGGAGCGGGCCAACCAGACCAGGCTCACCGGCGCGGAGATCCTCCGCCACTCGGTGGGGCTGGAGGGCAGCCCGCTCGCTGGTGGTCTACAGGTGGAGGGCACCGGCTGGGCGTCGGAGCTGCTGGCCAAGGCCACTGCGGTGCCCGCCGAACCGCCCACCCGGCCCGAGGGGTTCAACGGCGAGCTGCGGCTCTACCAGGCCGAGGCGCTCGCCTGGCTGGGCTTCCTGGATTCCGCCGAGTTGGGTGGGTGCCTCGCGCTCGACATGGGCCTGGGCAAGACCCCCACCCTGTTGGCCCACCTGGCGGTCACCGCCGGCACGGGCACGGCCCTGGTCGTCGCGCCACCGGCCGTGGTCGGGAACTGGGCCGCCGAGGCAGCCAGGTTCACGCCCGGGCTGAAGGTCGTGGTGCACCACGGTGCATCCCGGGCCTCGGGAGCGGCGCTGCGCCGCAACGTGGAGAAGGCCGACGTGGTCATCACCACCTACGGAACCGCCGTGCGCGACGTCGACCAGCTCGCCGACCTCGCATGGTCAAGGGTCGTCCTCGACGAGGCCCAGGTCATCAAGAACCCGGCCAACGAGACCGCGCAGCAGCTCAGGCGGATCCCCGCCGCGAGCCGCATCGCCCTCACCGGCACCCCCATCGAGAACGGCCTCGGAGACCTGTGGGCCATCCTCGACTTCTGCAACCCCGGGTTGGTCGGGCCCCGTGCCCAGTTCATCGCCCAGCTCTCGGGCGAGGGCGAGGCCGCGCTCCGCGCCCTCAACGGCCTGCTCGTGTTCCGCCGCACCAAGAGCGAACCCGACGTGGCCAAGGAGCTGCCCGACCGCATCGACGAGCTCGACCACTGCATGATGACCCCCGAGCAGATCGGTCTCTACCAGGCCGTGCTCGACAGCCTGGTGGTCGACTCCACCCAGGTCGGCGGAGAGCCCAAGCAGGGGGCGATCCTGGCCGCCATCACGGCCCTCAAGCAGATCTGCAACCACCCCGCGGCATACAAGAAGGACGACACCGGGCCGCTCAGCGGCCGTTCCGGCAAGCTCACCCGGCTCGAGGAGATCGTCGACAACGTGTTCTCGGCGGGGGAGCGGGTGCTGGTGTTCACCCACTTCGCGGAGTGGGGCGTCCGGCTGGCCGAGCACCTCACCGAGGTCACGGGCCAGAAGGTCGAGTGCTACCACGGCGGTCTGGCCCGCGGAGCCCGAGATCGCATGATCGAGGAGTTCCAGAACGGCACCGGACCCGGCGCGCTGGTCCTGTCGCTCAAGGCCGGCGGCACCGGGCTGAACCTCACCGCCGCCAACCACGTCGTGCTGTACGACCGGTGGTGGAACCCGGCGGTCGAGGACCAGGCCCGAGACCGCGCCTGGCGGATCGGTCAGACCAAGACCGTCATCTCGCACCGGCTGGTGTGCCCCGGCACGGTCGACGAACGGGTCGAGGAGGTCGTGGCGGGCAAGCGCCACATCGCCGATCTCGTGCTGCCGAAGTCCAGCTCGCTGGCCGACCTCAACGCCGACCAGCTCCGCGCCGCCCTCGGGCTCCGTCCCGACGAGATGCTCACCGAGGAGGATTCGTGACCCAGAACGGCAACTCCCAGGGGGGCCAGAACGGGCAGGGGGGTGGCGGATCGAGCCGCCGCAAGCAGCGCCGCCGGTCGGGCAACCGCGGGCGGTCCGTCGACCTGTGGCGTCCGGTTCCCCAGCTCCCGGACCCCGAGCCGATCGTTCCGGCGTCCGACCCCGGCATCTTGTTGCGCTCGTTGGGTTCGCCGCCCCTACAGGGACAGGGTTCCCAGGCCGAGCACGCCTTCGAGTTGGTGATCAGGCGCTCGGCGGCGCTGGCCTCAGCGCTGGCGGCCGCGTCGGGACTGCTCTCCCAGCCCGGCGAGGACGACTGAACTGCCAGCGCGGGGCCTCCGCCGGCAGGTAACGTCGTCCGAAGGGGCGGATACCGAAGGGGACGGCAACCATGGCAACGATCACCGGAACCGCCGGCGCCGACGATTTGAGCTTCGCCGGAGTGCGCGCCGCGTTCGGTCCCTGGGTGGTGGCGGGTGCGGCGTCGATCGGGGCCGGCGCCATCCACGCGGCCGCCATCGGCGTCCACGCCGAGCACCAGCAGGCAGCGCGGACCTTCGCGGTGCTGGCCCTCTTGCAGATCGCCTGGGGAGCGGTCGCCCTCGTGGCGAAGAGCCGGGTCCTGGCCGTCGCCGGCGCGGCGCTCGGCGTCGGAGCCGTGGGTGGATGGGTGCTGGCCAAGACCGGCGGCATCGGCTTCATCGACGGTCTCGAGGCGTCCGAGGAGATCCAGCTCCCCGATGCACTTGCTGCCGGCCTCGCCCTGGTGGTGGTCCTGGCGGTGGCGAGAGGCCTGGTGGTCTCCCTGTCCGGTCGGACCCTGGCCAGCCCGCCTCGCGCCGTGCTCCACGGTGTGGGCGTGGTGGTGCTGGTGGCCTCGCTCGTGGGCATGGCCGAGGCCGGCACCCACAGCCACGCCGGCGGTCACCACGGAGATGACGTGGCGGCCGGTGGCCACGATCACGGCGACGGTACCGCTGCGGCTGCCGACGACGACGAGGGCGAGCACGAGCACGCGGCTCCGGCGGTGCCACCGAAGAAGTACAACCCCGACGAGCCGATCGACCTGTCCGGGGTGCCGGGCGTGAGCCTGGCCCAGCAGGCCAGGGCAGAGAACCTCATCGCCATCACGCTGGACCGCCTGCCCCAGTTCGCCGATCCGGCGTACGCCGAGTCGCAGGGCTTCCGCTCGATCGGCGACGGCTTCACCGGCCACGAGCACTACATCAACTGGAGCTACATCACCGACGAGCACATCTTGAACCCCGACTACCCGGAGTCGCTCGTCTACGACACCTCCGGCCCCGAGAAGGAGCTGGTGTCGGCGATGTTCATGACCGAGCCCGGCGTGAGCCTGGACGACGTGCCCGAGCTGGGCGGTGCGCTCACCCAGTGGCACGTCCACGAGGACCTCTGCTTCACCAACGACCCCGAGGGGCCCCGGGTGGCCGGCCTCACCGGCATCGACGAGGACTGCAGGCCCCCGCTCGAGAAGTTCCCGGCCACCCCGATGATCCACGTGTGGATCACGCCGCACGTCTGCGGACCGTTCGCCGCCCTGGAGGGCGTGGCCGCCGGTCAGGTCAAGGAGGGTGAGGAGCACCTCTGCAACACCCTCCACGGCCACTGACCGACACGGGGCCGCGGCACCGGTGTCAGCCGGTGCTCCCGGTGCCGACCTCGGCCACCGCCTCGCTCACCCACTCCCGGTCGACCTCGAGCACCAACGGCACCGGTCCGGCGTCGGGGCCGGCGATGAAGAGCCGCCCGGTCTCCGCGAGCTGCCGAAGGGCGTCAGCGTCGGCGCCGGGCGACGGGTCGAAGTGGATCACGAGCACGTCGGATCCGGGGTGGTCGGGGTGGTCCTCCTCCACCGTCCCGTCGGGGTGGGCGATCACCGGCCAGACCCGGAGCTGGACCCGCCGGTCGGACACCCATGCTCCGAGCCCGTACGCGGAGAGGTCGTAGCCGAAGCCGAGCCGGTCGCCGTCGGCCAGAGGGTGCAGTCCGGCCTGTTGGACGGCGAGCGCACGCTCGTCGGCGGTGGCGTCGATCTCCACCACCACCCCCTGCACGCCGTTGCGGTCTATCGGGTAGCTGCGCCGAACCGGCAGCGACCCGGACCCGGGCAGAGGGTCGGTCACGCGGTCACCAGGCGCCGCGGTTGGCCTTGCAGGTGACGCAGAGGTCGGTGGCCGGCAGCGCCTCGAGGCGGGCGTCGCCGATGGGCTCGCCGCAGCGGGTGCAGTTCTTCCACTTCTTGGTCTTCGTGCGCTCCATCGCCGCGTCGATGAGCTCGAGGAACGCCCGCTCCTCGCCGATGCGCGCCCGGATGCGGTCGCGCTCGAAGCGGGTGAGGTCTCCTTCGGAGCCGCCCTCGTCCTCACCGGCACCCACGTCGCTGGCCACCTCTTCGGGGTCCAGCTCGTCGTAGCTGACCTCGAGGGCGGTTATGCCCTCCTCGGTCTCGGCCCGGAGCTTCTCGAGGTTGGAACGGTGCTTGGCGACGGTGAGCGCGGACATTGCTGTGGTGGTTCCTCCGGCGAGCTTCAGATGGCTGCGTGCACTGCCATCTGGGGAGTGGAAACCATACCGGCTGGCAGGGCTGGAACGGCCATCGGAAGCCGTGATTTTCCGTGGGATCACCCAACGGCCGGCGTCCGTATGATGCCGTGGTGTCAGAGGCTCCCCCCATCGATGCGACGCCGGGCAGAGGCGGGGCAGGGCTGTGGAGCCCCGAGCACCGGAGCCTCACCATCGGCTTGCTGCTCACCATCACGTTGGTGGCCACCGAGGCGCTCGCGGTGGCCACGGTCATGCCCGAGGTCCGCGCCGACCTCGGTGGCTACGCGCTCTACGGGTGGGTGTTCTCGGGCTTCTTCCTGGCCAGCATCGTCGGGATCGTGGCCGGGGGCCGGACCGCCGACCGCACCGGTCTGGCCACCCCGTTCCTGGTGGGCGTGGTGGTGTTCGCCTGCGGGCTGGTGGTGGCCGGTCTTTCGCAGTCGATGCTGGTCCTGGTGGTGGGTCGGCTCCTACAGGGCCTGGGTGCCGGCGCGGTGCCGGCGGTGGCCTACGCCGCCATAGCCCGCGCGCTGCCGTCATCGCTCCGGCCGCGGATGTTCGCCATGCTGTCCACGGCGTGGGTGGTACCAGGTCTCCTGGGTCCCGCAGCAGCCGCGGCCATCGAGCACGCCCTGACGTGGCGGTGGGTGTTCCTCGGGTTGCTGCCGCTGGTGGTGCTGGCGGCGGCGCTCGCGGTGCCGGCCCTGGCGGGGGTGACGGGACACGTTCCGGCCGGTGGGGCCTCAGACGCCGGCCCGGAACCGTCGGCGCCAGGCGATCACGACGCCCGCGCGCTGCCGGTGGCGGCCGTCGTCGCCGGCGTGGGCGCGGTGCTCGGCGCGGCAGCCGACGCGCCGCTCCTGCTGGCCGGGGCGCTCGTGGCGGTGGGCGTTCCCCTGGCCACGTGGGGCTTCGCCCAGCTGGTGCCGAGCGGGACCCTGAAGCTCCGACCGGGGGTGCCTGCCACCGTGGCCATGCGAGGCCTCCTCACGTGGTCGTTCTTCAGCGCCGACGCCTACGTGTCCTACGCCATCATCGACGGTCGGGGGGAGTCGACCTGGTGGGCCGGCGCCGCCCTATCGGCCGGATCGGTCATGTGGGCGCTGGGATCGTGGTTCCAGGCAAGTCGCATCGAGCGGGTCGGTCCTCGGACGCTCGTCGGCACCGGGCTCTCGTGCATCCTCGTTGGCAACGCGCTGGCACTCGGGGTGGGCCTGGGCCTGCCGGTGATCGTGATGGTGGTGGCGTGGGGCATCGGCGGGGCGGGCATGGGCATGTCGTACGCGCCGCTCTCCCTGGTGGTCCTGGGCGCGGCCGAGCCCGGCCGCGCCGGGGCGGCGAGCGCGGCGCTCCACCTGAGCGATGTGGTGGGCACCGCGGTGGGCACCGGCATCGGCGGTGGGATCGTGGCGTTCGCCGCCGGCCGGGGGTGGGCGCCGTCGTCGGGAGCCGCGGTGGTCTTCGCTCACTCGGTGCTCATGACCGCCGCCGCGCTGGTTGCGTCCCGGCGCCTGCCGACCCGGGTTCCCACCCAGCCGACGGAAAGAAGCGCCGGCCGCCCCGATCAGGCCTGATCCACCACCTGGTCCCGCAGGTCGCGCTTGAGGATCTTGCCGGCCGGGTTGCGGGGGAGGGGTTCGGTGAAGGTGATGACCTTCGACGGGACCTTGAACGGCGCGATGCGCTCGGCGAGGAACGACTGCAGCTCCTCGGCGGTGAGCGCGTGCCCTTCGCGGGGGACCAGCGCCAGCGCCACCTCTTCGCCCAGGCGCTCGTGCGGCACGCCGAAGACGGCCGCCTCGTAAACCGACGGGTGCTCGTAGACCGCGGCCTCCACCTCGGCGCAGTAGACGTTCTCGCCGCCCCGCAGGATCATGTCCTTGGCTCGGTCCTCGATGTACACGAAGCCCTCGTCGTCCATGCGACCCAGGTCTCCCGTGCGCAGCCAGCCCTCGACGATGGTCTCGGCGGTGGCCTCGGAGTTGTTCCAGTAGCCCCGGATCAGGTTGGGACCCTTCATCCAGATCTCCCCCAGCTCGCCCACCGGGACCGCGCTGGCGTCGGCGTCGCGGATCTCGACCTCGAGGATCGGAGTGCTCCGGCCGGTGCTGGTGGGGTGGGTCTCGTAGTCGGTGCCGCTGTTGCCCGGCCCGTAGGCGTTGGTCTCGGTCATCCCGTAGCCGATGTTGGGCTTGGCCGCCTTGAAGCTCCCGGCCACCCGGTTGACCAGCTGGGGCGGAGCCGGCGCGCCGCCCCCACCCACGAAGGCGAGCGACGAGGTGTCGAACTTGTCGAAGTCGGGGTGTTCGAGCATGTCCCAGCTCTGAGTTGGGACGCCCACGAACTGGGTGACCCGCTCGCGCTCGATCAGCTCCAGGGCACGGCCCGGATCCCACTTGTGCATGATCACCAGCTTCAGGCCCGACGCCATCGCCCCCAGGAGCACTGGCACGTTTCCGGTCACGTGGAACAGCGGCACGATGAGGATGAAGACCGGGGCGCCGGTGCGGCCGGCGGCCTCCTCGGGCCGGCGCAGGCTGTCGATCGAGCTCTTGCAGCCGAAGCCCATGAGCGCCTGCACGATGGCCCGGTGGGTGGAGACGGCCCCCTTGGGGTGTCCGGTGGTGCCCGACGTGTAGAGGATGGTGGCGTCGTCGTCGGGTTCGATGTCGACCCGCTCGTAGGCGGCGCCCGGCTCCACGACGTCGTCCCAGCGGTCGACCCCCTCGGGGGTCTCGCCCTCGCCCAGGCGGACGCCGATGGTGCGGATGCCCAGTTCGGCGGCCGCCTTGCGGCTGCGCTCGACCCGCTCGGCGTCGGCCACCAGCAGGGTGGTGCCCGAGTCCTTCAGGCCGTAGGCCATCTCGTCGGGGGTCCACCAGGCGTTCATCGACACCACGACCGCTCCGGCCGAGAGGGCGCCGATGTAGGTCATGACCCACTCGGGGTAGTTCCGCATGGCGATGGCCACCCGGTCGCCCTTCCGGATCCCGTAGCGGTTCACCAGCGCCGCGGCCACGGCGGCGCCGTTGGCGTGCGTCTCGGTGAACGTGTACCGCTCGTCCTCGTACACCAGGAACTCGGCGTCGCCGTAGAGCGACGTGAGGTCGAACAGCTCCCGCAGGTGGGCCGGAGCCCCCTTGAAGGCGGTGTAGGTGATCCCGTCGACGTCGATCTGGTGGGTCTCGTAGCGCTGACCCGGTCCGGTGATCTCGGCCACTGCGTCCTGGTAACTGATGGTCACCCGGCAGAGACAACCGCGTCCTGACCCGACGGTCAAGCCGGCACCCTCAGCGGCGCTTGTCCTTCAGGATCTGCTTGGACAGCTGGCCGATCTGGCGGTTGCGCCGGCGGTACTCCACCGGGTCGGAGCGCAGGGCGGCCGCAGCGGCCTCGGCCTCTATGGCCTGCCAGTTGGCGTAGCGCGCGGGATCGAGCGAGCCGTCGTCGAGGGCGGCCCTGATGGCGCAGCCCGGCTCGGTGTCGTGGGCGCAGTCGCTGAAGCGGCACTGCTCGGCGATCTCCTCGACGTCGGCGAAGGTCTCGGCCACGGCCTCCAGGTCGGCGAACACGCCGACCTCGCGGATGCCGGGCGTGTCGACCAGGACACCGCCGTTGGCGAGCAGGTGGAGCTCTCGGGAGGTGGTGGTGTGGCGGCCCTTGGAATCGCCCTCCCGAACGCCGCCGGTGGCGGCCACCTCGGCGTTCACCAACGAGTTCACCAGGGTCGACTTGCCGGCACCGGATTCGCCGATGAGGGCGACGGTGCGGGGACCGATCCGCTCCATCAACTCGGTCAGGCCCCAACCGCCGCGGGCCGAGAGCGTGACCACCTCCAGGTCGGGATCGACCTCGGCCACGGTCAGTTCCGCCGCCGCCGGCACCTCGGGACCCACGGCGTCGGCCTTGGTGAGCACCACCAGCGACTCGGCGCCGGCGTCGTTGGCCAGGGTCATGGTCCGCTGGATGCGGCCGAGGCGCACCGGCCGGTCGAGGCCACAGACGATGAGCACCAGGTCGACGTTGGCGGCCATCGGCTGCTCACCCTCCCCGCCGGCGGCGCGGCGGCGCAGGAGCGAGCGGCGGGGGAGGGTGGCCCGGGGGTTGGGCTGGCGGTCGAGCACGACCCAGTCGCCCACCACCGGCGGTGGGGTGACGGGCCGACCGAACATCGCCCTCACGGTGCCCTGGGCGGTGGCGACCATCAGGCCGGCGCCGTCGTGGCGCACGACGCGCCCGGGCACCGGCGAGTCGATCTCGTCGTCGGGCAGGCCGGCGAGGCACTCGTCGAAGGAGCGGGACCACTCGGGGTCCCACCCGTAGGCAGCGAGAGGGGAGTCGGGGGCGTTCAAAGCCGCGACGCTACCGCCGCCGGTGGACCCGCACCGGTTGGTTTGCCGCGCTCGGCCGTCCGGGCGTGGGCTTCGCCGGGGATTGAGTTGGTCGGGTGGCGTGGGCGTCCGTAGCGTTCCCGGAGTGCAGGTGATCTCGGGAACCGACCCGCGTCCGACCCCGAACGAGCCGAGCGTCGTCACCATCGGCGCGTACGACGGCGTGCACCTCGGCCACCGCGCCGTGATCGCCCAGGTCCGCGAGCTCGCCGCCGAGAAGGGGCTACGGACCGTCGTGGTCACCTTCGACAAGCACCCCGCCATGGTGGTTCGGCCCGAGTCGGCGCCGAAGCTGCTCTGCGACCTGGACCAGAAGCTGGAGCTGTTGGAGTCCACCGGCGTCGACGCCACCTACGTCATCCACTTCGACGAGGAGCGGGCGGCAGAGACGGCGGAGGACTTCGTGCGAGACGTCCTGGTCGACTGCCTCGGAGCCCGGGCGGTGGTGGTGGGCGAGGACTTCCACTTCGGCCACGAGCGCGGCGGCAACGTCGATCTGCTCAGGCGGATGGGCGCCGACCTCGGGTTCACCGTCGAGGGGATCGAACTGGTGGGAACCGACGGCGAACCCGCCGCCGGAGGCGAGCAGAACGTGTCGTCGACCGCGGTCCGGGGTCTGATCGCCGCCGGCGACGTGGTGGCGGCCGCGGCGCTGCTGGGCCGACCCCACGAGGTCCGCGGCACCGTCGAACCCGGCGACCAGCGAGGTCGCGACCTCGGGTTCCCAACCGCCAACATCGCCGTCCCTCCCGAGATCCAGCTCCCGGCCGACGGCATCTACGCCGGTTGGTTCGAGCGACCCGACGGATCCGTCTTCCAGACGGCGATGAGCCTCGGTCACCGTCCGACCTTCTACGAGCGCCCCCAGGGTCTGCCGCTGCTGGAGTGCCACCTGCTCGACTTCTCGGGCGACCTCTACGGCGAGTCGGTCGAGGTCCGCTTCGTGGAGCGACTTCGGGGCGAGGAGAGGTTCGACTCGGTCGACGCCCTGGTCGAGCAGATGCGCCTCGACGTCGACCAGACCCGCAAGATCCTCGCCGGCTGAGCGTCCGCTGCCCCACCCCTCCGACGCGTGGCGGTTCCGGTCGGTGGTACCGAACCTGCTCATGCCGCGACCTGGGGTTGCCGATGTAGAAGACTGACGATCCGTCAGGAACCAATCGGGTGATCGGGCAGTCAGGTCGATGTTCTGGAAGTCCAAGAGGGGAGCGGACCACCGTGACGAAGCAGCTGGGGGAGAGTCGGTGACCACCGACCTGGCCGTGCCGGTCCTCGGTCCGGAGCTGGTCGAGCTTCCGGACCACGAGGTCGAGGCATCCACGCCGAGGCTGGCCCGCCACCAGATCACGCTGGCCGACGGCCACCGGGTCGGCGTGACGGTCTGCGGCCGGGGAGTGCCGATCGTGCTGATCCACGGCTTCACCGCCGAGGGCATGCTCTACGCCCAGACCCTCAACCGTCTGGTGGCCATGGGCTTCAAGGTGGTGGCCATCGACTCGGCCGACCACGGGTCCACCCAGGGCCTGCCGAGCGGCGGGGCCAACTTCGAGGAGTACACCAAGCTCCTCGGCCGGGTCATCGATGAGCTGGGCATCCGCAAGGCCGTCTTCTGCGGCCACTCCATGGGCGGCCGGCTCATCACCGAATATGCGGCGCTCAACCCCGACCGGGTCCTCACCGTGGTCCTGCTCGACGCCATCGTGGGCGAGACCTGGGACCGCATCGTGGCCGCCAGCCGCATCAACCCCTTCCTGCTCCTCGGGGTGGGCGGGATCCTCCTGGCCGACTCGGCCTTCACCGTGCCGTTCCTCCGCAACCCCAAGCAGGCCATGAAGCTCGGCAAGCTGGTGGCTCCCACCATCAAGTCCCGGGCGCTGGCGCCGTGGCACCTGGCCGGGCCCGGCATCTCCATCCTGCGGTCCCGCTCGTCGCGCTGGATGCTCCAGAAGCTCAAGCGGGCGGGTGTGCCGCTGGTTGCCATCCACGGCGACCGCGACATCGTGGTCCCGCTGTCCACCGCCCGCAGTGCAGCCGAGCTCTCGGGGGGCATGGTGGTGGTGGTCGAGGGAGGTACCCACTCCTGGCTGCTGAAGGACCCCGAGACCCTCCCGAACATCTTCCGCGAGATGTTCGCCACGCCCCGGGCGCTGGCGTCGCGGGCGAGGGACTTCGCCGAGGTGGGCCTGGAGCCCGACGCCACCGTCGAGGAGATCGAGGCCGCCTTCTACGACCACGACGCCCTGGTCCACCGGCTCACGCCGCCGTTCGACCCGGATTCGGTGGTGGCCGAGGTGCGCCCGTCGCGCTACCGCTGGCGGGTGGAGATCCCCGTGCCCGAGCGTTCGTCCGACGCCGCCTGAACGGACCACCAGGGTTCGTGCCGGCCGGCGTTGGTGGCGAACGGGGGTTCGGGCTACGCTTGCGAACTGCGTCCTGACCAGGATGCGCCGCGCCCTTCCAGGCGGCATCGTCAACCGGCGGAGCTGCGGGACAGGGGGCCGGGTCAGAAACCCAAGAGGAACACAACTTGTCAGAGATCATCGACCGTCAAAAGCCCGAGGTCATCGCGGAGCACCGCCTCCACGACACCGACACCGGGTCTCCCGAGGTCCAGATCGCGATTCTCACGAAGCGCATCAACCACCTCAACGAGCACCTCAAGGTGCACAAGAAGGACCACCACAGCCGGCGAGGCCTGCTGATGCTGGTCGGTCGTCGTCGCAACCTGCTCGACTACGTCAAGAACAACGACGTCGAGCGGTACCG
>JAAZBK010000220.1 GCA_012513855.1 Acidimicrobiales bacterium | reverse complement strand
CGTGATCCGAAGTACATCGTGTTCGCGGAGGGGACCGAGGACGAGATGTGCTTCGCCACCTACTCGCTCATACCCGACCGCCAGGATCGCTGAACCGGGAGGCCTGGCCAGTTCGGGCCCGGGTCAGGTCTCCAGGAACAGCTCGGCCAGACGCAGACGCACTCCAGCCAGGTCAGGCTCCAGGTCGTCGCCTCTGGCCCTGATGATCAGCGGGTTCGCCCGGTCGCCGACGACGAGCTCGGTGCCGTCGTCGTAGGCTTCGTGGCCCGCCACCTCGGCGTCGGCGTAGAGCGATGTGAACGAAGACCCGAGCATGGCGTCGACCCAGGCGTCCCACTGCGACGCGTCGGCCGCGCTGATCGAGACCTCGTAGCCGTCGGCGTGGAACGAGGCGCAGCCGGACCGCTGGAGCTGGAAGTCGTCGATGGACGTCGCACCACCCAGGACACGGACCTCGGTGGCGGTGCCGAAGGAGTCGGGTAGCAGTGCGGCGAGAGCGTCGCAGTCGGGATCCTCGGCAGGGATGGGCTCCGGTGAGGATGCGAGTGCTCCGACCACCGCGGTCGCTGCATCGACCGATCGTTCATCGTCGACCTCGACGCGGACGAACACCATCGCCGACTCCGACCGGAACACCACATCGTGGCCGTCGCGGAACGCCTCGACCTCCAGTTCGCCGATCGGCTCGAACCCCTCGTCGACGAAGTTGGTGCGGGCCGACTCACGCATCCTCTCGAAGACGGATCCTTCGAAGGGCTCGCCACCGACCTCGGCCGAGGTGACCCGGAGCACCGAGAGATCGCCTTGCCCACCATCCTCCAGCTCGTAGTCGCAGCTGTCGTAGCGATAGCTGACGTAGTTGGCGCCCGACGTGCCGATGCCGGCGCTGATGTGGGTTCCCGACCCTCGGTCCCGATCGACAGGTCCACCGAGGAGGGACTCGACCGCTGAGGCATCGATGCAGTCGAGCTCGTCGTCGTCTACGCCACCCCCACCCGGTTCGGAGGCAGAGGTGGTGGAGGACGGCGGTGGTGCGGCGCTGGTCGTTGCTGCGGAACCATCACCGTCGTCGTCGCTGCAGCCGGAAGCGAGCAGCAGAGCGAACGTGAGGAGGGCAGGGCCGAGAGTCGAGGTGCGCGCCATGGCGCCAGTGATTAGCAGAGACGGTCAGCCGGCGGTGACCAGCGAGGGTTCGGGCTCACGGTCGGAGACCGCGTCGGCGTCGGCCTTGGTCTCGGCGCGGCGGCTGTCGAAGCGACGACCGGCGCGGGCGATGCGCTCCATGCGCTTGAACAACCGGGTGCGTGCTTCCTCGGCTTCGGGCGTGAGGCCCTCGAGGTCCTGGATCTCCCACTGGCGCGTGATCACCGGGGCGAGCACGGAGTCGTGGTGGACGCTGAAGTCGTAGATGCCGACGCGGGCGATGGCGTGGGCGTGGGCCTCGAAGTCGACGATGCCGGTGCCGGGCATCTCGAAGTCGCGCACCTGGCGCTCGATGGCCAGCACCATGGCCGACGGGT
>JAAZBK010000219.1 GCA_012513855.1 Acidimicrobiales bacterium | reverse complement strand
TGGTCGCGGCGTCGCGTGGCGTGCGCGAGCTGCTCGGCATGGTCGGTCCCGGGCTGGTGGTGGCGGTGGTCCTGGCGATGATCGGGCTCACCAACCGGGACGCGTGGATGGACGAGGCCTGCTCGATCGCCGCCACGGTGCAGCCCCGGGTGATCTTCGATCGCACCGCGGGCACGATGGCCGGCTACTACGCGGTCCTCTACGGGTGGATCCGCGTGAGCGACTCCCTGTGGTGGATCAGGTTCCTGTCGGTACTGTTCGCTGCGGCCGCGGTGGTGATCACCGGTTGGGTGGCGCTGCGGCTGAGGGGAGCTGCGGTGGCGCGCTGGGCGTGCATCTTGCTCGGGGCCTCGTACATGCTCGTGTACTACGCGCGTGAGGCGAGGTCGTTCGCCATGGTCATGGTGGTGCTCGGAGCGTCGTGGCTCGCGCTGGACAAGGTCGTCGCAGGCGGGGAGCACCGCAACGCCTGGGCCCTGGTGCACCTCGGTCTCGCAGCCCTCGTACCCCTCACCCATGGACTGGCGATGATCGGGCTGCTCTCCCAGACGATCGCCCTCCTGGCATCGCGGGTGTCGGTGCGCACCTGGGCGCGAGTGGTGCCGGGGTACGTGGCGAGCCTCGCGGTGGTCTGGTACCTACTGAGCCTCGGAGCGTCCGATGTCGGTGCCGGCGACGGGTTCACCGTCGACGGGGCCCGGAACATATTGCTGCACCTGCACGGCGGCGAGCGATGGTCGGGGATCTCGTTCGACCCGGCGCTGCTCCTGCTGGCGGCGACGGTGTACGGGGTGGTGCTGGCGACCGGCAGGTGGTGGCGCGCCACCGATCCCCTGGACCGCTTTCGTTCGATCGTTCCGGCCGTGTGGGCGGTGGCCACCATCGTCGGGTTCTTCGTGCTCAACCTGCGACGAGAGAACATGATCGCCCGCTACGTCATCGGGGTGATGCCGGCGCTGGCGATCCTGCAGGCCGACGCCGCGTTCCACCTGCAGGGAGCCATCGCTGCGGTGCTGAGGGTGCCACGACGGTGGACAGCCATCCCCGTGGTCGCGGCGGTGTTGGTGTTGGCCTCGGTCCCCTCCCAGTTGCGGCTCGACGAGCGTCGAGACCGGACGTGGTCGGACATGGTCGAGATCGTGGCGGCGGAGGGGAGAGACGGAGACGGGTTCTTCTCTCCGCGGGCGTCTGGGAGGATGACCTTCGACTACGCCTGGTCGCAGCACGGAGGCCGGCTTCCCGTCCTGGAGTCGGTGGGGCCGGTCCACGACGTCGGCGTGGTGCAGCGGTTCGGCAGCCGCATCTCGCTGGAGCGCTCGATCGAGCTGATGTCCGACCTGGATCGGGTCTGGGTCCTCGAGGTCCCGTTGAGCGGGAAGGACCCGGCGTTCGGCGAGGCGGCGATCGCGGTTGCGATCACGGGACGGTTCGAGTCGGTGGGTTCGTACCGCTTCCGATACGGGGTGCTCCACCTGGTGGAACGCACCTAGCGAATCCGGGTCGTCGGGTCGGCCGGCTGGATCAGGAGGTCCGACCCGAGATGCCGTGGATGCAGAAGCCGACGGCTGCGTCGATCACCTCGCTGGTCGACTCCACCAGCCCCTGGTGGATCAGGTGGACCAGGTGGGTGTGCACGCCGATCATCATCTGGGCCAGCAGCTCAGGGTCGGCCTTGGGGATCTCGCCGGCGGCCATCGCATCGTCTATGTGGGCGGCGGCGTCTCGAACCGCCACCTGCTGGCCCTTGTGGACGCCTTGGCTGAAGCGCTCGTCGCTGGCCGCGAACTGCACCAGCCTGAAGTGCTCCGGGTGCTCGACCGACCACTGGATCGAGGCCCGTACCCCGCGCTCGATCCGTTCCATCGGCGTCTCGGCGCCGACCATCGCTGAACGTTGCCGTCGCCTCAGGTCCCGCTGGGCGTCGACCAGGATCGCCTGTAGCAGCGCCTCCTTGGAGTCGAAGTACCAGTAGAAGACGCCCTTGCCGACGCCGATGCCCTCGACGATCTCGGCCACCGACGTGGGATGGAAGCCCTTCTGGGCGAAGCGGCTGGTGGCGAACGCCAGCAGTTGGTTGCGTCGCTCCTCGCCCCGTTGGGTCAGCTTCCGGTCCACGACCCCACCGTACTTGACCGTACAGTCAAGAAGGCGGAGGCGACGGGGCAGCGGGCTCGCGCCCGCGCTCTGCGTAGCGCGACGTTGCTCGACAGGAAACCGACAGGAAACACGAGCCTCCTAGCGTCGGTGCCATGGAGAGCTACGTGCTGAGGGTCTGGCTGCCGGACCGTCCTGGTGCCCTGGGCGCCGTCGCCAGCCGGATCGGCGCGGTGAAGGGCGACGTGGTGGGGATCGAGATCCTCGAGACCGGCCAGGG
>JAAZBK010000028.1 GCA_012513855.1 Acidimicrobiales bacterium | reverse complement strand
TCACCCCAGCCGGTCACGAGGTTTGCGGCATGTCAGCGGCGCCCTTTAGCATGGCCCACCGGCCCTGCGACGGATCCTGTCGCGTTCGGGTCACCGGAAAGATTCTTCGAGAGGTTCGTTCGTGCCCACCATCCAGCAGTTGGTCCGCAAGGGCCGCAAGGACAAGCCCACCAAGGGCAAGACGCCGGCCCTGAAGGGCGCCCCGCAGCGTCGTGGCGTGTGCACCCGCGTCTACACCAACACCCCGAAGAAGCCGAACTCCGCCCTCCGCAAGGTCGCCCGCGTGCGCCTGTCGAGCGGTGTCGAGGTCACGGCCTACATCCCTGGTGAGGGCCACAACCTCCAGGAGCACTCCATCGTGATGGTGCGCGGTGGTCGTGTGAAGGACCTCCCCGGCGTCCGCTACAAGATCATCCGCGGCACCCTCGACACCTCGGGTGTGAAGGACCGCAAGCAGGCCCGCAGCCGCTACGGCGCGAAGAAGGAAGGCTGACATGCCCCGCAAGGGTCCCGCACCCCGCCGCGAACTGATGCCCGACCCGATCTACCGGTCGGTCGTGGTCACCCAGGTCGTCAACAAGGTCCTGCAGCGCGGCAAGCGTTCCACCGCCGAGCGCATCGTCTACGGCGCACTCGACATCGTGGCCGACAAGGCCTCCACCGACGATCCGGTGTCGGTGCTCAAGCGGGCCGTCGAGAACGTCAAGCCCCAGCTCGAGGTGCGCAGCCGCCGCGTCGGTGGCGCCACCTACCAGGTGCCGGTCGAGGTCAAGCCCCGCCGCGCCAACACCCTCGCCATCCGGTGGCTCGTCGGCTACTCCCGCCAGCGTCGGGAGAAGACCATGGCCGAACGTCTCGCCAACGAGATCCTCGACGCCAGCAACGGCATCGGCGCGTCGGCCAAGCGGCGTGAGGACCTCCACAAGATGGCCGAGTCGAACAAGGCCTTCGCCCACTACCGCTGGTAGTGGACGTCAACATCTGAATCCGGGTCGCCAAGAGGCTTCCCAACCCTCGACCGGGACCGCGCCAAGCGGTGCCCGGTCGTGGCATGTAACCGCCCGTCACGAAATCCACTCAAAGCGAACCGAGAACCCGAGATGCCTGAAGTAGTCCCAATCCCCAAGTACCGCAACATCGGGATCATGGCCCACATCGATGCGGGCAAGACCACCACCACCGAGCGGATCCTCTACTACACGGGCAAGACCTACAAGATCGGTGAGGTCCACGAGGGCGCCGCCACCATGGACCACATGGTGCAGGAGCAGGAGCGTGGCATCACCATCACCTCCGCCGCCACCACCACGTTCTGGCGCGACCACCGCATCAACATCATCGACACCCCGGGCCACGTCGACTTCACCGTCGAGGTGGAGCGTTCGCTGCGCGTGCTCGACGGCGCGGTGGCGGTGTTCGACGGCGTCGCCGGCGTGGAGCCCCAGACCGAGACCGTCTGGCGCCAGGCCGACAAGTACGGCGTGCCGCGCATGTGCTTCGTCAACAAGCTCGACCGCACCGGTGCCGACTTCTTCAAGGCGCTGGCCTCGATCAAGGAGCGTCTCACCGAGACCGCGGTCGCACTCCAGATCCCGATCGGTGCCGAAGCCGACTTCAAGGGCGTCGTCGACCTGGTGCGCATGAAGGCCGTCGTGTGGGGCGGCGAGGAGCTGGGCGCCAAGTTCGACGTCGTCGACATCCCCGCCGAGCTCCAGGACACCGCGGATGAGTACCGCCAGGAGCTCATCGACGCCATCTCCCACCACGACGACACCATCCTCGAGAAGTTCCTCGGCGACGAGGAGATCACCGAGGAGGACCTCAAGACCGCGCTGCGCCGCGCCACGATCGGCAACGAGGTCGTCCCGGTCCTCACCGGGTCGTCGTTCAAGAACAAGGGCGTCCAGCCCCTCCTCGACGCCGTGGTCGACTACCTGCCCTCCCCGCTCGACCTCCCCCCGGTGAAGGGCGAGGCCCTCAAGGGCGGCGAGGAGGTCGAGCGCACCGCCGACGTCAAGGAGCCCTTCTCGGCCCTGGCGTTCAAGATCGTGGCCGACCCCCACGGCAAGCTCACCTACTTCCGCGTCTACTCCGGCACCCTCCACAAGGGCGACAGCGTCCTCAACAGCCGAACCGGCCAGAAGGAGCGCGTCGGTCGCCTCCTCCTCATGCACGCCAACAACCGCGAGGATCTCGACTTCGTCGAGGCCGGCGACATCGTTGCCGGCATCGGCCTCAAGAACACCCGCACCGGCGACACCATCTCCGACGAGAAGGCCCCGATCGTCCTGGAGGACCTCGAGTTCCCCGAGCCGGTGATCCAGGTCGCCGTGGAGCCCAAGACCAAGAACGACCAGGACAAGATGGGCAAGGCCCTCTACTCCCTGGCCGAAGAGGACCCGACCTTCCAGGTGAAGTCAGACGAGGAGACCGGCCAGACCCTGATCTCGGGCATGGGCGAGCTGCACCTGGAGGTGCTGGTCGACCGCATGCTGCGCGAGTTCAACGTCGACGCCACCGTCGGCAAGCCGCAGGTCGCCTACCGCGAGACCATCACCGCCAAGGTCGAGAAGTACCGCTACACCCACAAGAAGCAGACGGGTGGCTCGGGTCAGTTCGCCGACGTCATCATCGAGCTGGAGCCGGCCAAGCCGGGCGAGGGCTACTCGTTCGACGACAAGATCACCGGCGGCCGCATCCCCAAGGAGTACATCGGCCCGGTCGACCAGGGCATCCAGGCAGCTCTCGCCTCGGGCATCCTCGCCGGCTACCCCGTGGTCGACATCAAGGCCACCCTGATCGACGGCTCGTTCCACGACGTCGACTCCTCGGAGATGGCGTTCAAGATCGCCGGGACCATGGCGTTCAAGGAGGCGGCCCGCAAGGGCAAGCCGGTGCTCCTCGAGCCGATCATGGCCGTCGAGGTCGTGACCCCCGAGGAGTACATGGGCGACGTGATGGGCGACC
>JAAZBK010000218.1 GCA_012513855.1 Acidimicrobiales bacterium | reverse complement strand
TGGGTCATCGCGATGGTCGCCCGGCTGTTCCTGCCGCTGCTCGTCTTCAAGCAGATCCTGGCCGACGACCGCTCGCCGAACGCCCGGGCCTGACCGGGGGCCTGCCGCCTCAGCCCGTCGACATCGCCCGTGGACGTCGCTGCACGCACAGGCGTATCGGATCTGATACGGTAGTGGCTCATGAAGGCCTCCTTGCTGTCGACCGCCCGGACCGGGGCTGGCATGTCGGTCGCCGAGCTCGCACGGCGCGCCGGCACGTCGCGCCCCACCGTGTCCGCGTACGAGCACGGTCGTGTATCGCCCACCCTCGACACGCTCGAACGGCTCCTGGCTGCGACGGGCAACCAGCTCACCCTCACCCCAGTTTCGCACTGGTCACAGGTAGCCGTCGGCCGCGGGCGCATCGCCTTCGTGCCCGATCGACTCCCGGACCTGGCCGTCACGCAGGCCCTTCGAACGACCAATCTGCCCATCCACCTCGACTGGTCGAGCCCGTCCCGTGAGGTTCGGCTCTCGGACCGACGCCAACGGCTCCAGGCCTACGAGGTGGTGCTCCGAGAGGGCAGGCCGGTCGACATCGAGTCGATCGTCGACGGGTCGCTCCTCGTCGACGGCTGGGAGGACATGTTCCTGCCGGTGGCGGTGCGCGGCGCCTGGCAGCCACTCATCGACAGGATCACCGATCTTGGCTGACCCGGCCCTCACCGCTGCCCAGGTCGAGGTGCTCCACCTGTTCTTCAGCCTGCCTGAGTCCGCGGGATTCTTCCTCGCCGGGGGCGCGGGCCTGGTCGCCGTGGGGCTCTCGGACCGACCCACCGAAGACCTCGATCTGTTCGCCCCCGAAGCCTCGATCCCCGCCGCCGGCGCAGCGCTCGAGAACGCCGCCGAAGCACAGGGCTGGCTAGTCGACCGCGTCCATGAGGCCGATACCTTCGCCCGACTCGTCATCCGGATGGACGACGGGTCGGGAACGATGGTCGACCTCGCGCAGGACGCGGGACCACTCGCCGAACCGACGATCACAACCGTCGGGCCCACCTACGCAGCACCCGAACTCGCCGCCCGCAAGATCCTCGCCCTGTTCGACCGGTCAGCCCTCCGCGACTTCATCGACGTGGACCGAGTGTCCGGCGCCTACCCGAGGAAGCTGCTCATCGAGATCGCTGGGTCCATCGACGAAGGCTTCGACGTCGGTGTCCTCGCTGAGATGCTGAGCGGGCTCGATCGGTTCACCGATGACCAGATCACTGCGTTCGGCGTGGAACCGGCCGCGATGCGAGCCCGGTTCCACCAATGGGCCACCACGCTCACCGGGCGCTCCTGACCGCCCCAACCCAGAGCACCGGGGGCGGGTTGGTCAGGGGTTCGAACCCTGACCTCACCCGGCCGTCCAGGCGCAGGGCTCGCCGACCAGGGTGTTCTGGATCAGTTCGGGTAGAGGCGCAGCCTGCCGTCGTGGTTGTTGGTCCGGCAACCGACAGGAGCCGCCCTTGGGGGGCGGCTCCTGTCGGGGACTGTAAGAACAACGGTGTAACTCGGTTGGCCTGACCGGCCGAGGCTTGGGGCTTCGGCAGGAAGGACACCGATCATGACGACCACTGAACCACAAGCGACCGA
>JAAZBK010000217.1 GCA_012513855.1 Acidimicrobiales bacterium | reverse complement strand
CGGGTCAACGGGAAGCTCCTCGCCACCCCGCTCTTCGCCGTGCTCGTGATGGTGGAGACCACCGACGTGGTGTTCGCCATCGACTCGGTGCCCGCGATCTTGTCGGTCTCCCACGAGACCTTCATCGTGTTCGCGTCGAACGCGTTCGCCATCCTCGGCCTCCGGGCCCTGTACTTCCTCCTGGGCGGGATGCAGGACAAGTTCCGCTACCTCAACTACGGCCTCGGGGCCATCCTGGGCTGGGTCGGCATGAAGATGATGGTCACGTGGGCCTCCGAGCAGTTCGAATGGCCCAGCGAGGACTTCCACTTCCCGACCTGGCTGTCGCTCGGCGTCATCGTCGTGGTCCTGGCGATCACCATCACCGCCTCGCTCGTGGCCGACAAGCGCGATCCCGACGGCGGCGGTCACGGCGGCCACGGCGGCCCCGGGGGAGAATCCGATGACGCGCTGGCCGATGCCGCTGGCTGATCGCCGGCGGTGGGTCGATTCCGGTCGGTCGCTGGTACCGTCCGGTCCCATGGGGCCGAGCGGCACTGGCACGTGAATGGGCATCGTCGACGAGGACGTCGTTCGCGTCCGTGAAGCCGCCGACATAGTCCAGGTGATCTCGGCTCACACCCAGCTCAAGAGGGTCGGACGGTCCTGGAGCGGGCTGTGCCCCTTCCACGGTGAGAAGAGCCCGTCGTTCTCGGTGAACCAGGAGAAGGGCGTCTTCTACTGCTTCGGCTGCCAGGCCAAGGGCGACGTCATCACCTTCGTCCGAGACATCGACCACCTCGACTTCCAGGGAGCCGTCGAGCAACTCGCATCCAAGGTCGGGATCACCGTCCGCTACACCGACAAGCAGGAGGGTGAGCGCCGGGAGAAGCGGTCGCGCCTGCGCGACGTGATGGTCGACGCGGTCGAGTGGTACCACCAGCGGCTGCTCACCGCGCCCGACGCCGGCGCTGCCCGTCGCTACCTGCGGGACCGGGGCTTCGACGGCGAGATGGTCCGGCGGTACCGGATCGGCTGGGCGCCCGACGACTGGGATCAGCTGGTGCGGGCCCTGAAGCACCCGCCGAAGGTGCTGAGGGACGCAGGCCTCGGCCGGGAGAGCAAGCGGGGTGGGACCAACGACTTCTTCCGGGCCCGCGTCCTGTTCCCGATCTTCGACCCTCAGGGCGACCCGATCGGCTTCGGTGGTCGCATGATGCCGGGCGGCAGACCTCCCAAGTATCAGAACACCCCCGAGACCGCTCTGTACCGCAAGAGCAAGGTCCTCTACGGGCTCAACTGGGCCAAGGACGAAGCCGTGCGCACCAACGAGTTCGTGATCTGCGAGGGCTACACCGACGTCATAGGTTTCGCCGCGGTCGGCGTCGAGAGGGCGGTGGCCACGTGCGGCACCGCCCTGACCGACGATCACGTGCGCACCCTCCAGCGGTGGGCACCGCGACTGGTGCTGGCCTTCGACCCCGACAGCGCGGGGCAGGCCGCGGCCGAGCGGGTCTACGAGTGGGAGCGCAAGCACGAGGTCGAGGTGGCGGTGGCGGCGCTCCCGTCCGGCGCGGACCCGGCAGACCTCGCTCGGACCGATCCCGACGCGCTCCGCCGGGCGCTCGACGACGCTCAGCCGTTCCTCGGCTTCCGCATCGACCGCATCATGGCCGCCGCCAAGCTGACCACCCCCGAGGGCCGGGCCCGGGCAGCCGAGACGGCTCTGGCCGCCATCGCCGAGCACCCGAGCGAGTTCGTTCGCGACCAGTACGTGATGACGGTGGCCGATCGGTGCCACCTCGATGCCGAGAGGCTCCGGGCCTCGCTCCGCTCCGGAGGGGTGAAGCCCCGGGTCAAGACGGCCGAGGG
>JAAZBK010000027.1 GCA_012513855.1 Acidimicrobiales bacterium | reverse complement strand
TGATCGACAACGTCCTCGACATGTTGCGGTGGCTCGGCCTGGAGTGGGACGGCACGCCGGTGCACCAGAGCGAGCGGGGCGATCTCTACCGCGACGCGGCATCCAAGCTGGTCGCGGCCGGTGCCGCTTACTACTGCGACTGCACGGCAGAAGACGTGCAGGCTCGCAACAAGGCGGCCGGCGGCAAGCCCGGCTACGACGGTCACTGCCGCGACCGGGCGCTGGAGCCGGCACCGGCCCGTGCCGTGCGGTTCAGGACGCCTCGAGACGGTAGGACCGGTTGGACCGACCTCGTGCGCGGTGAGATCTCCTTCGCCAACGCAGACATCGAGGACTTCGTCGTCGTCCGCGGCAACGGGGCGCCGATGTTCCTGCTGGCGAACTCCTTCGACGACGCCGACATGGGCATCACCCACGTGATCCGCGGCGAGGACCACGTGAACAGCACCCCCAAGTACCTGATGCTCCAGCAGGCGCTCGGGTTGAAGACCCCCGAGGCCTTCGCCCACATGCCGCTTCTGGTCAACGAGCAGCGCAAGAAGCTCTCCAAGCGCCGCGACGACGTCTCCATGGCCGACTACCGAGACCGGGGCTACCTGCCCGAGGCCATGGCCAACTACCTCGCCCTACTGGGGTGGGGCCCGGCCGACGGCGTGGAGGTCCGCCCGGTCGAGGAGATCGTGGCCCTCTACCGGCTGGAAGACGTCAACGCCTCGCCGGCCTTCTTCGACCAGAAGAAGCTGAGCTTCGTGAACGCCGAGCACATCCGGGCGCTCGCGCCGGCCGAGTTCCTCACCCGCTCAGAACCGTTCCTCACGCGCGGTGCCTCGGCGCGGGCCGCGCTGGAGTCGATGGTCACCGAGGTCCAGGAGCGGGTGCGGACCCTGGCCGAGGTCGAGCCGATGATCGAGTTCCTGGTGGTCGACGAGCCCGAGGTCGACGAGGCGTCGTGGACCAAGGTGGTCACCAAGGGAAAGCTCGTGACCGAGATGCTCGACGCCACCATCGAGCGCCTGGCCGGCCTCGCATCGGACGGCGGGGGCCAGGAGTCGGGGTGGAACCCAGCGGCAATCCAGGTCGCCGTCGCCGACGCGGCCGTGGCCGCCGGGCTGGTGAACGCCGAGGGTGCTCCCCAGCTCTCCAAGGCGCAGGGGCCGGTGCGGGTGGCCATCAGCGGACGCTCGGTCGGACCACCCCTCTGGGAGTCGCTCGCCACGCTCGGGCCGGAGCGCACCCTTGCCCGACTCCGGGCCATGAGATCACGCCTGGAGTGATGGCCGACGCCCCCGAAGCCGGCAGCGGTCGACCCCGGTGGACCCGGTGGCGGCCCCACCTGAAGCGGACCAGCCTGGCGCTGCTGGTGCTGGTGGTGCTGCTGTCGACGTACTTCGCCGCGACCTTCTTCCAGGTCTGGCGGGCCAGCAAGCGAGACGCCCGGCCAAGGGCCGATGCCATCGTGGTGCTCGGGGCCGCGCAGTACGACGGCCGCCCGTCGCCGGTGCTCAAGGCCCGCCTGGATCACGCCATCGCCCTGTACGAGGCCGGCGTGGCTCCGCTGGTGGTGGTCACCGGTGGTCGTCAGCAGGGCGACCGCTTCACCGAGGCGACCACGGGCTACAACTACCTGCGAGCGCACGGGCTGGACGACTCCGCGATCCGCAAGGAGGTCCAGGGCCGGTCCACCTACGAGTCGCTGGCCGCGGTCTCCCGCTTCCTGCGGGCGGAGCAGATCCGCGACGTGGTCCTGGTGTCGAGCCCGTCGCACTCCAAGCGAATCTCCGGCATCGCCCGGGAGGTCGGGTTGCGCGCCGCGGTGTCGCCGTCGACCGAGTCGACCAACCCGCAACAGCTCCTGCGAGAGACCGTCGCGGTGTCGATCGGGCGG
>JAAZBK010000216.1 GCA_012513855.1 Acidimicrobiales bacterium | reverse complement strand
GTCCCGAGCGAACCCCTTTCGGCCCACCCGCCCGCCGAATCCTCCGGCACCGGTGGGCGGAGGCTCCCGGCGGTCGGTCCGTCGCTGGCGGCCGGGCTCGACGTGGATCGAGCCACCACCGACCCGGGGGCGGATCACGCCATGCACCGGGCGCTGGAGGCGGCCCGGCCCCACGGCCTCGAGGTCATCCGCTCACGGCCGTGGGTCGGCACCAGGGTGGAGAGCGAAGCCATCGTGGTGGGCCCCAGCGGCGTCTGGGTGGTCGGGGGGCTCGGCACCTCGGGCGGACCGGTGGAGCGCGGCTTCCTCGCCGGTCACGCCGGATCCGAACTGCTCAACGTGGTCGGAGGACGGACGTCGATCATCTCGGGCCTGCTCTTCGACTCGCCCTACCAGTGGGTCCCGGTACGTGGTTCGCTCTGCTTCGACAGCGGGGTGCCGTCGTGGTTCGACGAGCCGTTCAGCCTCGCCGGCATCGCCATCACCACCCCGCGCGACCTGGTCGACTCCCTCTTCATGCCGGCCCACCTCGACGCGGCCACCCGCAAGAACGTGGCCCAGCACCTCGTCAACCGGTTCTGACCCGGGCCCGAGGGCCCGGTCAATCGGTGCCGCCCACGAGGTCTCCCGGGTCCGGCGACGGGGCCTCCACCAGGTCCCACTGGCGGCCGCGCTTCTCGTAGCGCCACCAGCGACCGTCGGCGGTGATGCGCAGCTGGACGTCGCCCACGGTGAGGCGGTTGGAGCGGACCTGGACGCGCTCGGGGGGAACGCCTGCGTCGTCGAACGCCTGGAGGCCGGCGGCGATGGCGGATTCCGGTGGTCGCCAGAGCGCCTCGTCGACCTCCTCGACCTCCTCGGGGCCGGCGTGGCGCCATAGCGCGGCGCGGTGGGCGAGGGTGGTGGGCAGCTCGCCGGCGGCTCGGGCCAGTTCGGTGAGCGGCTCACCGGCATCTTCTGCCACCGCGGCCCGGCGGGCGAGGTCGGTCGACGCGCTGAACCCGAGCCCGCTGGGGGTCCCGTCGGCGAGCTGGCTCCAAGCTCGCTGGGCGGCATCGGTGGCGAGGCGCCGCAGGCCTTCTGCGGTGAACGGGGCGCCCGCGGGAGGATCGGCGGGCCACTCGGCGGGCTGCCCCGGACCGTCGGGGAGGATCGTGGCCACCGGGTCGGTGGCGGGCAGGCCTCGCTGCTCAGGCGAGCGGTCTCCCCACTCCTGCCAGGCCTGGCGGGCCAGCACCCCGGGGTCGACCAGCGCGCCACCGTCACCACCACCACCCGCCACGTCGCCGGCCGGCCCGTCGCCCGTGCTGTGCCGGCGGGCCCGGATCTCGGCCATGAGGGTCGATCGGTCCCGGCCCCTGATGACGAACAGGGCGAAGGGGTCGTCGTCCAAGATGTCGGCCACCAGGTAGCAGACAGCGGCCGAGTGCTTGCACGGGTCGGCGAAGTCGGGGCACGAGCAACGGGGTTGGAGGTCGCCGGGACCGGGCAGCAGCTCCACCCCTGCGGACGCGGCATCGGCGGCCACCTCGGGTGGGATCTCACCGTCGAGCAGCGCGGCGGCGTGGCCGGCCCGGCCGGCGATGGCGGTGGCGAGCACGCTCCAGGTGTCGTCGTCGAAGGTGCGCACGCCGACGGTGACCCGGTAGGGGAGGACGCGGGTGCCCCGGACCAGGGCCGTCACCCGTCCGGTCTCGACCTCGATGCGGGCCACCCGGTCCTGGCGGGCGTAGGTGCGGCCGCGCGGCAGGCGGTTGGGGTCCAGGCCGGCTCGCTTCTCCAACGCCTCCACCCAGGCCCGCCCCCACCAGGTGTGACCGAACTGGCGGGCCATCAACCCGGACCGCCCGGAGCGCCGTCGTCGGACGCGTTGAGCGACACCAGCAGGCGCAGGTCGTCGTCGCCGAGCTCGGACACCCACCCCTCGCCGGAGGTGATGACCGACTCGGCCAGCATCCGCTTCTCGTGCAGCAAGGTGGCGACCTTGTCCTCCACAGTGCCCTCGCACACCATCCGGTGGACCTGCACGGGCCGGTCCTGGCCGATGCGCCACGCCCGGTCGCTGGCCTGGTCCTCCACCGCCGGGTTCCACCAACGGTCGTAGTGGATCACGTGGGTGGCCCGGGTGAGGTTGAGGCCGGTGCCGCCCGCCTTCAGCGAGATCACGAAGACGGGGACCTCTCCGGCCTGGAACCGGTCGACCATGGCCTGACGGGCGGCTTCGGGGACGCCGCCGTGGAGGAACTGGGTGGGTCGAGTGCGGGTGGCCAGGTGGCTGGTGAGCAGCTCGCCCATGGCCACGAACTGGGTGAACACCAGCACGGAGTCGCCCTCGTCGCAGATCGACTCCACCAGCTCGACCGTGGCGTCGAGCTTGCCCGACCGTCCGCTCACGGCCGCTCCGCCCGCGGTGACGTCCTGCTTGAGGAACTGCGCCGGGTGGTTGCAGATCTGCTTGAGCCCCGTGAGCAGCTTCAGCACCAGCCCGCGGCGCTGCATGCCCTCGGCCTCCTCCACCCGGGCCATCGTCTCGGTGACCATCGCCTGGTACAGGGTGCGCTGCTCGAGGGTGAGCGGGACGACGTTGTCGGTCTCGGTCTTGGGTGGCAGGTCGGGCGCGATCTCGGGATCGGACTTGCGGCGTCGCAGCAGGAACGGCCGCACCAGCCTGCTGAGCGCCTGGGTGGCCTCGTCGCTGCGGTGACGTTCGACGGGGACGGCGATCTCACGACGGAAGTGGTCGAGGGAGCCCAGCAGGCCGGGGGTGGTCCAGTCGAGCAGGGCCCAGAGGTCGACCAGACGGTTCTCGACCGGCGTGCCGGTGAGGGCGAAGCGGGCCTGGGCCGGAACCTTTCGCAACGCCCGGGCGGTGCGAGACACCGGGTTCTTCACGGCCTGGGCCTCGTCGGCCGCCACCAGGCCCCAGCCGACGGTGGCGAGCTTCTCGGCGTCCCGCCGGACCATGGCGTAGGTGGTGAGCACGAGAGCACCGGGCGGCACGTGGTCGAGGGTCCGGTCGGCGCCGTGGTAGCGCAGCACCGGAACGCTCGGGGCGAACCGGGCGGCCTCCCGGGCCCAGTTGCCCAGCACCGACACCGGGCAGACCACCAGGGTGGGCGGAGCGTCGGGAGCGGCGGTGCGTTCGAGGTGGACGGCCAGGAACTGCACCGTCTTGCCCAGGCCCATGTCGTCGGCCAGCACCCCTCCGAGCCCCAGGTCGGCCATCTCCGACAGCCACGCCGCGCCTTCCCGCTGGTAGGGCCGCAGCTCCGCCCGGAGGGTGGCGGGTGGCGTCCACGCCGACCGGTCGGAACCGGCGGCGGTGAGCGTGGCGAGGCGGTCGGCCAGCTCGGCGAGGGGACCGTCGACCTCGGCGTCGATCGTCTCGCCGTCGACCACCAGCTCGCCGCTGATGGCGGCGGCCAGGGCCTCGCCGGCGCTGACGTCGCGACGCTTGCGCACCCGGGCCAGGCGGTCGGGGTCGGCCTTCACCCACCGGCCCCGGAGCCGAACGACGCCCCGCTTGGCCTCGACCAGGAGCGCCAGTTCGTCGGGGGTCAGCTCCTGGCCCTCCAGGCTGGCCGTCCAGCGCATCTCGCAGAGCGACGTGAAGTCGAGCGAACCGGCCCGGTCGGCCGTGACCGTCTCCGACATCACCACCGGCTTCAGCTCGACCCCCGTCAGCACGGTGGTGGGCCAGCGGACCTCGATGCCCGCTCCGGCGAGCTGATCGGCCACCGGGCCCAGCAGGTCGGCCACCTCCTCGCCGTCCAGCTCCAGGTCGGACGGACGCGCCTGGTCGAGCAGGCGTCCCAACGGCTCCCACGCCCGACTGCCGCGGCGCAGGGTGAGCAGGATCTCGTCCTCCACCGTGGGTCCGAACCGGTCGGTTACCGCGGCGGGGGCGGTCCACAGGTCGGCGGCGTCGAGCACCAGGCTGCGGTCGCTCACGCTGCCGACCTCCAGCACGGCGCGGAAGGTCCCGGCATCGCTCAGGTCGGCTTCGACACTGGCTTCCTCGCTCCCGTCGCCTTCGTCGCTGTCGGCCGTGTCCTGGGTTGTCGCCTCCTGGCTGGGCGCCTCCTCCAAGCGCAGCGCCACCGACGCCTGGGCGGCGATCGACGACGCCGTCGTAGTCAGCCACTGGTCGACGTCGCTGGTGGAACGCCGACCGTTCGACGAGGTGACCAGGCGCACGAGCGACGGCTCCATCGAGGCGAACGCGTCGTGACCCGCCGACAGCGGCGCGGCCGCCGTGCGCACGTAGGCGTCGGCCACCGCGTCCCAGAACCGGGCCATCAGCCAGCGGGGCGATGAGATCCGGCGTGGCGCCGAACCGGCGATGGCCGCGGCGTGGGCCGTGGGCGGGAGGTGGTCGGCGAGGGCTTCGCGGCTGGCCAGGTCGTCGGGGTCGAGCGGGCCGAGGCGCCAACCGTCGACGCCGTCCTCGTCGACCATGGGCAGCAGCCGGCCCTTGGCCACCAGCAGCAGGGCCTGGCGGGCGGCCTCGGCCCAGCCGTGCACCGAGGCACCGCAAGGGGCGTCGCCGTGGAGGTCGACGAGCTCGTCGAGTGCGTCGCGCAGTGCCACCCTCACCACCGGCACCGTCCGCTGGCGGACCGTCGACCCGGCCGGGAGGACCATGTCCAAGGTGTCGGTGAACGCCTCGGGCGTCCGGGCCGGGCTCCAGAGGGCCAGTTCGCCGTTGCGGGCCGGCCGCCCGGGCACGAAGACGGCCTCGGTCCCGGGCCGCGAGATGAGATTTGCGGCCCCGGACATCCGGTCCAGGATATGGGTTGGCGGTGACGATGAGACGTGGCGTTCCGGCTCGATGGGACCCTCGCAGGCCGGGTCGTCTTATCGATGCGGCCTGGTCCTAAGTAGGGTTCGGAACGGCCCAAGAGCCCAAGGTTCACAACACTCCCGAG
>JAAZBK010000215.1 GCA_012513855.1 Acidimicrobiales bacterium | reverse complement strand
CCGAGCCGGTGCCGGGCTGGATCCGCGGCTTCCGCATGGCCGAACCGGTGATCATCTCCTACGCCCGCGGCCTGCTGAAGGAGTTCCCGGGCGTTCCCGAGGGCACCGTCGACGTCATCCCGGTCGACCTCGTGGTGGGCGCCATCGTCGGCGTCGCCGCCCGCGGCCCGGCCAACGCCGACGGCTCCCCCGACATCACCCAGGTGGCCTCGGGTTCGGCCAACCCGCTCAAGTACGAGCGCCTGGTCGACCTGGTGCAGAGCTGGTTCGCCGAGCACCCGCTGTACGACTCGTCGGGCCAGCCGATCTCGGTCCCCGACTGGGGCTACACCACCCGCAACCGGGTGCAGGGCCAGCTCAACCGGGCCAAGTCGGTGCTGGAGAGGACAGAGAAGGTCATCGGGGCGTTGCCGTTGCGCGGCAAGCAGGCCGCGTGGTCGGCCAAGGTCGAGGAGCAGCGAGACACCGTGAGCCGGGCGCTCACCTACGTGGAGCTGTACGGCGCCTACACGTCGTGCGAGGCCATCTACGGGGTCGACAGCCTGCTCTCGTTGCAGGCGTCGCTGGAGGGGACCGACGCCGAGGGCTTCTCCATGGACCCCCGGGTGGTCGACTGGGACCACTACGTCCACCAGATCCACCTCCCTTCGGTGGTGGAGCACGCCCGGGTGCGCACCGATGGCAAGAAGGGCCGGGGCGAGTCCCGCTCCACCCGACTGCGCCGCCAGGTCCTGGCCCCGGAGCGCCAGCTCGCGGCGTTCGACCTGGAGAACACGCTCATCGCCTCCAACGTGGTCACGTCGTACGCGTGGCTGGCATCTCGCCGGCTCGACCGCGACGACAAGGTCAAGCTGGCCACCAAGCTCATCGGCGAAGCTCCGGCGCTGCTGCGCATGGACCGCGAAGACCGCAGCGACTTCCTCCGCCAGTTCTACCGCCGCTACGAGGGCGCCCCGGTCGAGCAGATCCGTGAGGACTCCGCCGAGATGCTGTCCGACCTCATCCTCACCAAGTCGTTCCCGGCCGCCATCCGCCGGGTCCGCGAGCACCGGGCGCTCGGCCACCGCACCGTGCTGATCACCGGCGCGCTGGACTTCGTGGTCGAGCCGCTCAAGCCGCTCTTCGACGACATCGTGTCGGCGTCGCTCGCGGTCGACGACGACGGCCGCTACCTCGGTCAGATGATCGACGTGCCGCCAACGGGCGAGAGCCGGGCGTCGGCCCTGTTCGACTACGCCGAGCGGCACGACCTCGACCTGTCCGAGGCGGTGGCCTACGCCGATTCGTCGAACGACCTGCCCATGCTCGAGGTGGTCGGGTTCCCGGTGGCGGTGAACCCCGAGACCCGCCTGGCCACCCTCGCCCGCAAGCGGGGCTGGCTGATCGAGCAGTGGACCAAGGCCCCCGGCTTCAAGCCCAGCCCGCTCCCCCTCGCCCCCCGTCGCCACGTCACCAAGGCCGCGCCCCGATGAAGGTCCCCCGATGAAGGCACTCCGCTTCGAACGCAAGGCGGCCAAGTACGCCATGGCCGCGGTGGCCGGACGGCTGCGGGCGGGCTCCGGTGCCTCGGTCGGTCCGCTCTCGCTGCGAGATGTCGACGAGCCCGAGCTGCCCGGCGACGACTGGGTCCGGCTCCAGCCCCGCCTCGCCGGCATCTGCGGATCGGACCTGGCCACCATCGACGGCCACTCCAGCCGCTACTTCGAGCCCATCGTGTCGTTCCCCTTCACGCCCGGCCACGAGGTGGTGGGTGACCTGGACGACGGCAGCCGCGCCGTGCTGATCCCGGTGCTGTCGTGCGTCACCCGCGGCATCTCGCCGGTGTGCCCGGCGTGCGAGGCCGGCCGAACCAACCACTGCGGCCGCATCGCCTTCGGCCACCTCGAACCGGGCCTCCAGAGCGGCTACTGCGAGAGCACCGGCGGCGGCTGGTCTGCATCTATGGTGGCCCACTCCAGCCAACTGCTGGCGGTGCCGGAGGCGATGTCAGACGAGGCCGCGGTGATGGTCGAGCCCACCGCCTGCGCCGTCCACGCCGCCCGCCGGGTCGGCTCCTACGGAGCGCTGGGCACGGTGGCGGTGATCGGCACGGGCACGCTCGGACTGCTCACCATCGCCGCGCTGCGCCACCCCACCAGCGGCGCCACCGTCGGCCAGATCGTGGCCACCGGCAAGTACCCGCACCAGAAGTCGCTCGCCACCTCGCTCGGCGCCGACCGGGTGGTGTCCCCCTCCGAGCTCGGCCGCGTCGTTCGCAGCCTCACCGGCGCGTGGGTGCTGGGCGACGGTGCCGGCCACGGCCCCGCCACCGGATCAGACGGCCAGCTCACCGACGGCGTCGACCTGGTCATCGACTGCGTGGGCACCGAGGCCAGCCTCACCCAGGCGCTCCAGGTGGTGGCGCCGGGCGGAGAGGTGCTGGTGGTGGGCATGCCGGGCCACACGTCGCTCGACCTCACCACCCTGTGGCACCGCGAGACGGCGATCCGCGGCTGCTACGCCTACACCCGCTCCGACTTCGAGGCGGCGCTGTCGGTGGTGACCGACGCCGACCTCGGCCGCCTCGTGAGCGCCACCTATCCCCTGGCCCGCTACACCGAGGCCATCGAACACGCCGCGTCGGCCGGCCCCCGCGGCGCGGTGAAGGTGGCCTTCGATCTACGTAACTCCTCCCGTTCCAGCAAGGACCGAAGCTGATGCCCCGTCCCGGATTCGTCCTCGACGTCGACAAGTCGACGCCACCGATCCTCTTCCACCACGGCGAGGGGTTCCGGCTGGAGAAGCTGCCCGCCGGACGCTCCCGCGTCATCTACCCCGGCGAGCCGCTCGACGCGCTCGACGACGTCGAGGCCGAGATCCAGGACGCGCTGCTCAACCCGCTCGAGATGGACCCGCTGCCCTCGCTGCTCAAGCCGGGGATGAAGCTCACCATCGCGTTCGACGACATCTCGCTGCCGTTGCCGCCCATGAAGCGGCCCGACATCCGCCAGCGGGTGATCGAGCAGGTCCTCGACATGGCTGCTGCGGCCGGGGTCGACGACGTCCACCTCATCGCCGCCCTGGCGCTCCACCGCCGCATGACCGAGTCCGAGCTGCGCGAGGCCGTGGGCGACCGGGTGTACGACGCATTCGCCCCGTCGGGCGCCCTCTACAACCACGACGCGGAAGACCCCGACAACCTGGCCTTCCTCGGCACCACCAAGCACGGCGAGGAGGTCGAGATCAACAAGCGGGCCGCCGAGTCCGACCTGCTCGTCTACGTCAACATCAACATCGTCTCGATGGACGGCGGCCACAAGAGCACCGCCACCGGCCTGGCGTCGTACCGCTCGATCAAGCACCACCACAACGTGCACACCATGCAGCACTCCAAGAGCTTCATGGACCGCCACAACTCAGAACTGCACCACAGCAACTGGCGCATGGGAGCGGTGATCAAGGACGCCGGCGTGAAGGTGTTCCAGATCGAGACCACCATCAACACCGACACGTTCGGCCAGGACGGCCCCATGTCGGTGCTGGCCAAGCGGGAGTGGGAGTGGACCACCCGGGACCGGGTGAGCTTCATCGGCATGCAGCAGGGCCTCAAGCGCCTCTCGGGCTCCACCCGCCGCAAGATCTTCCAGAACCACCGGGCCCCCTACGGCGTCACCTCCGTGACCGCCGGCGCCATCGAGCCCGTCCACGATCGGACGCTCCAGCACTGCTTCGACCAGCACATCGTGGAGGTCGAGGGCCAGACCGACATCTTGACCATGGGGCTCCCCTACATCTGCCCCTACAACGTCAACTCGGTGATGAACCCGATCCTGGTCATGTGCCTCGGGCTCGGCTACTTCTTCAACATGTACCGCGGCAAGCCGCTGGTGCGCGAGGGCGGCGTGCTGATCATGACGCACCCGACCCCGTGGGAGTTCCACCCCGTCCACCACCCCAGCTACATCGACTTCTTCGAGCAGGTGCTGGCCGACTCCACCGACCCGAAGGTGATCGAGGAGAAGTGGGAGAAGCAGTTCGCCGAGGACGAGTGGTACCGCCACCTGTACCGGACGAGCTACGCCTACCACGGCGTCCACCCCTTCTACATGTGGTACTGGGGCTCGCACGCCCTCCAGCACCTCGGCCGGGTGATCATCGTGGGCGGCGACGACCGGGCGGTGAAGCGCCTCGGCTTCAAGTCGGCGTCGACGTTGCAGGACGCCCTGGAGATGGCCGAGGACGTGGTGGGCCCCGACGCCACCATCACCCACTACAAGAACCCGCCCCTGGTGATGGCCGATGTCAAGTAGCAGGTTGGTGACCCGTGGCTGAGCGCAAGGGGCTCGAGAAGGTGGCGTCGCTCTACCAGGACGCGTACCGCAAGGTCCCCCGACCGGCAGACCTGGTCCGGCGCGCTTCGTTCCCGTACGGCCCTCCGACCACTCCCCTCACGGTCGAACCGAAGCCCGAGGATCCCAAGCTCGGCGCCCACTACGACACCGACTGGGCCCGTCGGATGCCCACCCGCTACGGGCGGTACCTCCTCACCGAGGGGGTGCTCCGGCCGATCATCGCCGGGCTCGCGCAACCGGAGCGTCGGGGGCTGGACCGGCTGGCCGACCTGGAAGGCCCGGCGATCTTCGCCGCCAACCACCACAGCCACCTCGACGCCGGGCTGTTGATCACGTCGCTGCCCGAGCCGCACCGCCACCAGGTGTTCGCGGCAGCCGCGGCCGACTACTTCTTCGACAACCGGGTGAAGGCCACCGCCTCGGCGCTGTTCCTCAACGCCATCCCGATCGAGCGGACCAAGGTCGGCCGCCGTTCCGCCGACCAGGCCGCCGAACTGCTCGACTCGGGCTGGAGCATGGTCATCTTCCCCGAAGGCGGCCGGTCGCCCGACGGCTGGGGTCAGCCCTTCCGCGGCGGCGCCGCCTACCTGGCCATCCGCTGCGGTGTGCCGATCGTGCCCGTGCACATGGCCGGCACCGGCCGCATCCTGCCCAAGGGCAAGAACAAGCCCAAGCCCCAGCGCACCGTGGTCACCTTCGGCAAGCCGATCCTGCCCGCCGAAGGCGAACGGTCCCAGGCGCTCAACGATCGCCTGGAGAAGGCGGTGGCCGCGGTGGCCGACGAGGCCACCACCGACTGGTACACCGCCCGCCGTCGCGCCGCCGCCGGCGAGACCCCGTCGCTCGGTGCCCCCACCGAGGGCGCCTGGCGCAAGGCCTGGGCGTTGAGCGCCCAGCGCAAGCGTCCCCGCAGCACCGGCAAGCCCTGGCCCGACCTCGGCTGACGCAGCTGAACGCGACGAAGCCCGGCCGTGGCGGCCGGGCTCCGATATGGCCGGTTCGTCTAGCTCGCAGGCCGGTCAGCGGGGAGTGCCGACGAAGAGCTTCTGGGCCTCAGGCGGTCCCCCGGCGGTGTCACCGGCCGGGTAGACGTTGAGGCGGACCTTCACGGCGTCGGCCGACATGGTGATCCCGTTGGCCGAGTACTTCTTGCCGGCCTCCGGCGCCGGGGTCGAGACCCGGCCGTAGGTGTAGCCGTCTGCGGAGTGCAGGACCTCGAAGCTCCCGCTGCTGTCGCTGGTCACCATGGCCATTCCGAGCGGACCGATCTCGGCCGCTCTGAAGAAGCGGCTGTCGGACAGCCCCACCACCTCGCTGAGGTCGAGGGCCGAGGTGGTACCGGCGCCCAACCGGTGGAGCACGGCCGAGTGGTTCGACCAGTCGACCGTCAGCACCTGCAACGCACCGTCCAGCTCACCGGTCGCCGAGCGGAAGCCTTCGAGCAGGATCGGAGCCGCCGACCAGTCGCTGCCGTCGGGTGACCAGCGGGCCTCGGTAGCATCGCCGGGCGACGCCTCGTCGTACGGTGCCGGGGTGAACGCCCAGAAGCCGGTGGTGCCGGCCACGACATCGGCGCCGTAGCTCGCCGGGATCGTGCCGACGGCATCGAACGACGGGACCTCATCGGGGCCACCGGTGGCGCCGGCGAACAGGCGCACCTCACCGTTGATCAGCTCGCCGACGGCCGGATCGACGCCCAGCTCGGCCCAGGTCCTCACCTCACGGGCCGACTCGCCGCAACCGCCGTCTGGATCCTGGCCGGCGTTCTCGAACGCCTCCTGCTCGGGGTCGGTCAGGCCAGCAGGCGCCGAGGTCGTCGACACGGACGTGCCGCCACCGGCCGCGACCACGTCACCGGCAACCGCGCAGTTCCAGCGGACCATGCCGTCGCGGTCGGGGTACCACTCGGTCGGGTTGTCCTCCCCCGCCACCAGGGACTCGCCATCGACCAGCAACGTCACGGTGGCGGCCACCAGGGTGGTTCCGTCGGCGGATGCGACGTTGGTCTCGGCCACGTACAGGCGACCGGGGAGCCCGACGGACTCCGCCTCCAGGTCCAGCGGGAGGTCGGTGACCGCCCAGCCGTCGCCGGCGTCCGACGCCAACCGCACCTTGCCGCCACCGGCTCCGGTGCCGACCGCGTAGATGGTGCCACCGCTGGCCGCCAGCCCGTTGACGCGTACGTCGTCGGGCATGACTGCGGGCGTCCACTCGGCGCCGTCGACGGATCCGTAGATCACCGGCTGATAGGAGGCCTCCGATCCGGAATCGCCGGCGGAGGTGGACAGCGCGTAGAGCGTCCCGGAATCTGACCGCACCAGGTCGCGGGTCCAGCCGAGGCCGTTGCCCACCTCGACCGTCGTCCAGTCGAGCACCGGTGCACCCTCGGCGGCGCCGTAGCTGCCCACCTCCTGGGCGGAGTCGTCGGAGCGTAGGCCCTGGCCGAGCACGGCTCCGCCGAGCAGGACGGCGACGCCCAGCACGGCCCCTGAACCGGCCCGGCGACGACGGCGCCGGGACCGGGCGCGATCGGCGATCTTGGCGGAGGCGGCGCCGGGGACGTCGATCTCGCCGGCCCGACCGCTGAGGTAGTTCTCGAAGGGTGATTCCTGGTTCATGACTTCTCCTGGTCGGTCGAGCCAGCGGGGCGTAGGTG
>JAAZBK010000214.1 GCA_012513855.1 Acidimicrobiales bacterium | reverse complement strand
GGATGGTGAGCAGGTCGCTCTCGGCCTCGGCGATCCCGCGGCGCAGCGCCGCGCCCTTGCCCTGGTTGGGGTCCTGCCGGAGGAGGCGCACCTTCCCGGAGTCGACGAGGTCGGCGATGGTGTCGATGCAGCCGTCGGTGGAGCCGTCGTCGACCACCACCACCTCGGTGGGCAGCGGCATCTCCACGGCCAGCAACCGCTCCAGCGCGGTGCGGAGCGTGTCGCGCTCGTTGTAGACGGGCATGACGATCGTGAGCGAGGTCGGCTGGACCGATGGGGCGGGAGACATGTCGACCTCAGTACGGCCAGGTCTCGGGATCGTGCCCGAAGACCCTGGTGAGACGGCCCAGCCGGGCGACGATCAACGCCTTGATGATCACGTTGCGGGCGAACCACGGGAGCTGCGCGGCCTGCCGCAGGGCGTTGCGAGCCCGGTCGGCAGGCGACAGCGACTCGCGGCGGTAGTGGGTCATCGACTCCGACCGACCCAGGTAGCGGAAGTCGCCGCCGGTGAACAGCGACGCGGCCAGCGCGGCGGTGACCCCCACCGACGAGAAGGAGTCGTGGATCAGGAGGTCTCCGCCCGGCTTCACCTTGGCCCCCCACCGACGGATGTCGCTGAGAGACGGCTTCATCCGGTGGGCGCCGTCGATGTACAGGAGGTCGATCTGGCCCGACACGTCGCCCAGTGCGTCGTCGGAGAACTTGCGGACGTGGCGCACCCGGTCGCGGACCCCGGCGGCCTCGAGGTTGGCGAGGAACACCTCGTTGTCGGTGGCTGCCTCGGCCTCGAACCCTGAGATCTCCTGGGGACCACGGTCGTTGCCGGCGTGCGGGTCGATCGCCACCAGGTCGACGCCGGACTCGGCTGCCGAGGCGAGGACGATCATCGACCGACCTCGGAAGGACCCGATCTCCACGATCGAACCACCGGAGGGCACCGTTCGCGAACACGACCAGAGTCGACGGGCCTGAGCGGGGGTCATCCAACCCTCGACGTTGGCCACGGCGGCCTCGACCTCCTCGAAGGTGCTGGCCGGAACGGGCGACGACATTGCGTTCGGTGCCTTTCGACGACGGGGGTGCGGGGTTCGGGAACCCCCCGGCACTAGTGTGCTCAGGAGCCCGGAACGGGCCGATGGCCGGTTGCGCAGCGTACTGCACACCCCTGCCGGCACCGCGAACCCTCACCCGGACCACGCCCGTGACCGACACCTCCGAGAGCATCCAGAAGATCGGCGACCTGGCCGCTGAGGCGGGCATACGCCGCGTGCACCTCCTGGCTTGGCGCGACCTCGACGACGTCGAGGCCGGGGGCTCGGAGATCCACGCCGCCGAGGTGGCACGCCACTGGGCGGAGGCGGGCATCGAGGTCCTCCTTCGCACCTCCTACGCCCAGGGCCACCCGCCCCGCGCCCGCCGCGACGGCTACCAGGTCGTCCGCAAGGCCGGGCGCTACCTGGTGTTCCCGCGCGCCGCGCTGGCCGAGGTGGCGCACCGCTACGGCCGTCGCGACGCGCTGGTGGAGATCTGGAACGGCATGCCCTTCTTCTCGCCGCTGTGGGCCACGGGGCCGCGGGTCGTGTTCCTCCACCACGTCCACGCCGACATGTGGAAGATGGTCCTGCCGCCGAACCTGGCCCGCATCGGCGACACCGTGGAGAGCCGGATCGCCCCGCGCCTCTACCGGAGCTCGCGGATGGTCACCCTGTCGCCCTCGTCCAAGCAGGAGATGCTCGAGATCGGCTTCCGCGACCACCTCGTCGACGTGGTCCCGCCCGGTCTGGATCCACGCTTCACCCCCGGCGGCGAGCGTTCGGCGAAGCCGTTGGTGGTCGGGGTCGGGCGCCTCATGCCGGTCAAGCGGTTCGACCGCCTGATCCGAGCAGTGGTGGCCGCCCGGCGCTCGGCACCCGACCTGGAGCTGCTCCTAGTGGGCACCGGGGCCGAGAAGGAAGCGCTCGAGGCGCTCATCAGCGAGCTCGACGCCGGTGCGTTCGTGAAGTTCGCCGGCCGGGTGAACGACGACGAGCTGGTCGACATCTACCGATCGGCCTGGGTGGTGGCCTCCACCTCCGTGCGCGAGGGCTGGGGGATGACCCTCACCGAGGCGGCCGCGTGCGGCACCCCGGCGTTGGCCACGCGCATCGCCGGCCACGTCGACGCGGTCCACGAGGGCGTCAGCGGGCTGCTCGCCGACGACGACGCCGAGATCGCCCGGCTGCTGGCCAGGATCATCACCGACGCCAACCTCCGACAGCGCCTCTCCGACGGCGCCCTGTCGCACGCATCGCGCTTCAACTGGGCCAACACGGCCACCCGAATCATGGAGACGCTCGCCGACGAGGCCCACGGACGCCCCGGTCTGCGTTGAGCGCCCAACTGAAGCGCCGCCTCCGGGCGGGCGTCCCGTCGATCATCCTGGCCCTGACGGTCTACGTGCCGTTGTTCCTCACGCGGCCCGGGCGAGTGGGCGCCGACACCAAGACCTACCTGTACCTGGACCCGTCACGACTCCTGTCGCGGGCGACGTCGATGTGGGATCCGAGCATCGGCCTCGGCACCGTCACCCACCAGAACATCGGGTTCCTGTGGCCGATCGGCCCCTACTACTGGCTCGCCGAGACGCTCGGGGTGCCCGACTGGATCGCCCAGCGCTTCTGGACCGGCTCGATCCTGTTCCTGGCCGGCCTCGGCGTGCGGTTCATGCTCCGAACCATGGGCCAGGAGGGGCCCCACGTCACCGCAGCCACCTTCTGCTACGCCCTCACGCCCTACGTGCTCACCCTGAGCGCCCGTCTCTCGGTGATCCTCCTCCCCTACGCGGGTCTCCCCTGGCTGCTGGGCCTCACCGTCCTGGCGCTGCGCCGCCGGCGCTGGCGTGAACCGGCCCTGTTCGCGCTGGTGGTGGCATCGATCGGCAGCGTGAACGCCACCGCCCTCCTCCTGGTGGGCCTGGCGCCGGTCCTTTGGATCGCGCACGAGGTGGTGGTCACCCGCGAGATCCGCTTCCGCGACGCCGCCAAGGTGGTCGGGCGGATCGGCCTGCTCACCACGCTGTGCTCGCTCTGGTGGCTGGCCGGCCTCTGGGCACAGGGCGGCTACGGCATCAACATCTTGAAGTACACCGAGACGGCGGAGACGGTCGCCACCGCCTCGCTGTCGCTCGAGGTGCTGCGAGGCCTCGGCTACTGGTTCTTCTACGGCGAGGACCGCTTCGGTCCATGGATCGCGCCGTCCAGCACCTACATGCGCCGCGTCGAACTGCTGGTCCTCAGCTTCGTCCTGCCCGCCCTCGGTCTCGTCGGGCTCTCGGTGGCGCGCTTTCGGGAACGGGTCTTCTTCGCCGCGCTCCTGGTCATGGGCCTGCTCCTCGCGGTCGGTCCCCACCCCTGGAGCTCTCCTCCCCCGGCCGGAGCGGCGCTCAAGGCCCTGCTCGAGTCGGAGTACGGCCTGGCCATGAGGAGCCTGCCGCGGGCCACCCCGTTGGTGGCGCTGGCGCTGGCGGTGTTCGTGGGAGCCCTGATCGCGTCGCTGACG
>JAAZBK010000026.1 GCA_012513855.1 Acidimicrobiales bacterium | reverse complement strand
GGTTCCCGCTCCTGTACTCGGGGAGTCGAGCCGACTTCCACGTCATCGCCATGGACCGACCGAGCGGAGAGGCCGAGAGCCTGTGGTCGATGTCGCACGACGACGTCTCGCCCACCAAGTGGAACAGCGACTGGGACGGGTCGGCGCTGGTGGTCGACGACTACCTCTTCGAGGGGGGCGAGAACTCCCAGATCCACATCGTCAAGCTCAACCGCGAGTACGGCCCCGACGGCATGGTGACCGTCGCCCCCGAGCTGGTGTTCAACGCTCCCGGTTGGGACGAGGAGCTCACGTCGGCCCTCAGCGGCTCGGGATCGCGCGTGAACGACGTGTCGATCGAGAACTCGGTGGCGATCTCCGGGAACACCCTCTACTTCTCGAACTCGGGCGGCCTCGTGCAGGGGTGGGACATCTCGGGTCTGAAGGAGGGCGTCGCCCCCGAGCGCACGTTCCGGTTCTGGACGGGAGACGACACCGATGCCTCGATCGTGATCGACGGCGAGGGCTTCTTGTACATAGCGCAGGAGGTGGAGCGGGGATCGAGCAGCAGCCGCAACGCAGAGGTGGGTCAGCTGGTGAAGCTCGATCCGTCGAAGCCCGACGACCCGATCGTCTGGTCGGTGGCCGACGACCGTGGGATGTGGGCCACGCCGGCGATCCACGACGGGGTGGTGATCTCACCGACCGACAGCGGGCGCATCGTCGGCGTCGACCAGGTGACCGGCGAGATCCTGTGGGAGAAGAAGCTCCCCGGCCCCACCTGGTCGTCGCCGGTGATCGTCGACGACGTCTGGGTCCAGGGCGACTGCAACGGCGTCCTCCACGGCTTCGACGTGGCGAACGTCCGCACCGAGCCGGCCGAGCTGTGGTCGGTCCAGTTGGAGGGCTGCGTCGAGTCGACTCCCACCGTGTTCCAGGGCCGCATCTTCGTGGGAGCCCGTGGCGGTGCGTTCTACGCCATCGGTGATCCCACCGAGGCGGTGGGGGCGACGCCGCCGACCACCTCGTCAGCGGCGGTGGGCTAGGACGACCAGCCCCGGGCCTGGTCCAGGCTGGACCGGGCTCCGGGGCTGATCAGCTGATTCGCTACTCGGCAGCGATGGCTTCGAGGACGTTGAGCTTGCTGGCCTTGTAGGCCGGCCAGAGGGCGGCGGCCACGCCGAGGATGGCGCCGAAGGCGACCACGAAGACCATGCCTCCGACGGGGACGTCGAAGTCGCTGAAGCCCTGGCTCGACAGGGCCTTCACCAGCGTGTAGCTGAGACCGATGCTCAAGATGAGGCCGACGGCGGTGCCCATCAGCGCCACGATCACGGCTTCCCAACGGACCGAGGCCCGCAGCTGGGATCGCGTCATGCCCATGGCACGGAGCAGGCCCAGTTCCCGGGTGCGCTCGTGGATCGACAGCGACAAGGTGTTGGCGATGCCGATCACCGCGATCACGATCGAGATGCCGAGGAGGGCGTAGATCACGTTCAGCAGCGCACTGATCTGCCCGATCAGGCTGCCCGTGAACTCCTCGCGGTCCTGGATCTTCATGGTGGGGTACTCGTCGACCACGGCCTCGAGATCGGGCCGGGCCTCGGCACTGCTGACCCCGTCTTCGAGCAGGAGGCCGAGCATGGCATCGGTGGGGACCGCCGTGAGTCGTTCGCTGTCCTCGTTGCTGACCGACCACTGGCCGAGCAGCGCAGGGTCGTTGCTCAAGGCGACGACCTCGAACTCCGCGGTGAACCCGCCGACCGCCACCAGTTCGAGCGTGTCGCCGACCTCGATCCCGCGCTCCTGGGCGATCAGCCGGTCGACGACGATGGTTCCCGGTACCAGATCGGTGAGGGAGCCCTGAGACATCCGCACGGCGAACACCTGCCCGAACGTGGTCGGATCGATTCCGTTCACCCTCGCCTCGGTGGCCTCACCGTCCTCCGTACGCATCTCACCGATGAAGATGGAGATGGCCGTCACGGTCTCGACGCCGTCGACCTCGGCCAGTTCTCGGCCGAGGTCCGGCGTGACGCCGGTGAAGCTGGTCTGGCTGGCGGGCTGGACGATGAAGTCGCCCGTGAAGCCGTTGTCTATCGCCGACGTGATCGAGCGTTGGGCGGAGTTGGCGAAGATGGTGATGAACCCGATCAGGGTGACACCGATGATCAGCGCCGAGGCCGTCGAGGCGGTGCGGCCCGGGTTCCGCATGGCGTTCTCTCGGGCGAGGTCGCCGATGACCTGGTGGGCGTCGGTGGAGCTGGATCGCGAGGAGAAGACCGCGCCCACCTTCTCGCGGACGACGACCAGGCCCTTCACCACCAGCCCGACCGCCCGCGCCATCGGCCGGGCGACTACGGGGGCCAGTAGGAGCACCGACAGCACGATCAGACCCATTCCGATGCCGATGCCCGGGAGGTCGGAGGTGAGGGGGTCGTCGCCGAAGGCGGGCACGATGCTGACGAGACCGAGCAGCAGGGCCAGGATGCCGAGCACCAACCGAACCCGCGACCTGCCGGACTGATCGATGGCGACGTCTCGCAGGGCGGCGATGGGGGGGACCCGGGTGGCGCGGATGGCGGGCATGAACGCGGCCACGGTGGTGATGCCCAGACCGATCACGATGGAGACGACGGCGACCACGGGGGTGATCACGAGCGAGGCGCTGGGCAGGTCTATGCCGATGGCACGAAGGGCTGCCATGGCCGCCGCGGCCAGGGCCACGCCGGCGAAGAAGCCGAGCACGGCTGAGAGCAGCCCGACCACCCAGCCCTCGAGCAGCACTGAGCCGAGCACCTGGCGACGGCTGGCGCCGACGGCGCGCAGCAGCGCGAGCTCCCGGGTGCGCTGGGCCACCAGGATGCTGAAGGTGTTGGAGATCACGAACCAGCCCACGAAGAGGGCGATGGCCGCGAACACGGAGAGGATCACCGAGAAGAAGCCGAGGCCTTCCTTGACGTCGCTGGCCATCTCGTCGGCCGCTTCCTGGCCGGTGACGATGTCGGCCCCTTCGAAGAGGTCGGCGTCCTTGAGTCGCTGCACCATCTCCGCCGAGGAGATCCCGGGCTCGGCCCTCACGCCGACCGAGACGAGCCGGTTCGGCTCACCCGCTAGGCGCTGGGCCTCCTCCAGGGTGGTGGCCACGTAGATGCTGCCGGCGGCGGAGTCGGCGTCGCCGAAGCGGGCGAGCCCGACCACGGTCTTGGTCTCCCGGCCGGTGGGGGTGATCAGCTCGATCTCGTCGCCGATGGCGAAGGGACCGTCGTTGGCCGCGGCCTTGTCGATGACGGCTTCGCCGGGGGCCTCTGGTGGGCGTCCCTCGGCGAGCGTGTAGGACGCCAGATCCGGATCGGACTCCCAGTTGGCCACGATGGTGGGGGGACCGAAGCCGCCCATGGTCTCGCCCTCGGCGTCGAGCAGGGTGATCGAGAAGCTCGCCGCGAACGGCTCGGTGGCGGCCACGCCCGGAACGGCCTCGATCTCGTCGACCACGGACTCGTCGATGAGGTCGCGTTGGGTGCCCTGGAACTCGGATTCGAAGAGGATCGGGCCGCGCACCTGCGCGTCGACGCCCTCTCCCATGCCCTTGAACAGGGAGTCGAAGACGCTGTTGAGCGTGCTGGTGAGCACGAGCGTTCCCGCCATGAACGCGACGCCGAGGAGCACCGCCAGGCAGGTGGAGATCAGCCGCCGCTTGTGCGACCAGAGGGAGTGGAGGGTGAGTCGGAACATGGGTTCGGATCAGTCTCCGAAGGTCTTCATGAAGTCGATGATCGACTCGGTGGTGGGGGAGCCGATCTCGTGGACGATGTCACCGTCGGCGAGGACCAGCACCCGGTCGGCGAAGGAAGCCGAGAACGGGTCGTGGGTGACCATCACGATCGTCTGCTCGTAGTCGTCGACCGCCTGGCGCATGAAGTTCAGGATCTCGGTGCTCGATCGGGAGTCGAGGTTGCCAGTGGGTTCGTCGGCGAAGATGATCGCCGGCTTGCTGGCGAGCGCTCGCGCTACGGCGACGCGCTGCTGCTGACCACCCGACAGCTCGCTGGGCCGGTGCGACAGTCGGTTCCCGAGCCCGACGGTCTGCACGACCTGGTCGAACCAGGCCTTGTCGACGGAGCCGCCCGCCAACGAGAGCGGAAGGACCATGTTCTCCTCGGCCGACAGGGTGGGCACCAGGTTGAACGCCTGGAACACGAACCCGACCCGGTCTCGTCGGAGCTGGGTGAGCTGGCGTTCCTTGAGCGTGGTGAGGTCGATGCCCTCGATCCACACCGACCCCGAGGTGAGCGAGTCGAGCCCGGCGAGGCAGTGCATGAGCGTCGACTTGCCCGATCCCGACGGCCCCATGATCGCGGTGAACTGGCCCTTGGTGAAGTCGACGGTGACGCCGGCCAGGGCGGTGACCGCGGTGTCTCCCTCCCCGTAGATCTTGAGGGCGTCGATCGCTCGGGCGGCGACGTTGCCGTTCTGAGCTGATGTCGGGCTTGTCTCGATGCTGGCCGGAGTCATAAGAGGGACATCCTCGCGGCTGTGACGATCGCTTGTCACGGGTCTTTCCTGGTCGATCGGTCACACCACGTCCTCGGCCCGACGCATGCGGCGCGAATCGGCCTTCGGTCCGGGGCGATCGAACCGGTAGCATCGCCCCTCGGTCCGAACGCCGATGCGAGGAGTCGACCGTGCCTGCGACCGTGGTGGTCGGAACCCAGTGGGGAGACGAGGGGAAGGGGAAGTTCACCGACCTCGTCGCCAAGGAGATGCAGCTCGTGGTGCGCTACCAGGGTGGCCACAACGCGGGCCACACGCTGGTGGTGAACGGTGAGAGCTTCGCCCTCCAGCTGTGCCCGAGCGGCATCCTCTACGACCACATCACCCCCGTGATCGGCAACGGCGTGGTGGTCGACCCCAGGGTGCTCATCGCCGAGATGGACATGCTCGTGGCCAAGGGGGTGGATCCGTCACGGCTGAAGGTGAGCGGCAACGCCCACCTGATCCTCCCGTACCACCAGGAGATCGACCGCCTGACGGAGCGCCGGCTCGGGAGTCGCAAGCTCGGCACCACCAAGCGGGGCATCGGCCCGGCGTACGCCGACAAGGCGTCGCGCGTGGGCATCCGGGTGCAGGACCTGCTCGACCCCAAGATCTTCCGGGCGAAGCTCGAGGTCCTGGCCAAGGAGAAGAACGCCGTCCTGGCGAAGGTCTTCAACCAGCTCCCGCTCGATCCCGAGGAGATCGCGGACGAGTACCTGAACGAGTGCGCGCCGCGGCTGTCTCCTCACATCGCCGACACGGTGACGCTCGTCCACGAGTCGCTCGAAGCCGGTGAGAACGTGCTGTTCGAGGGAGCTCAGGCCACCTTCCTCGACCTCGACCACGGCACCTACCCGTTCGTGACGTCGTCGAACCCCGTGGCCGGCGGCGTGTGCACCGGAGCCGGTGTGGGCCCCCGCTACATCAACCGCGTGATCGGGGTGGCCAAGGCCTACGTCACCCGGGTGGGAACGGGACCGTTCCCCACCGAGCTGGCGATCTCCTCGGAGGCCATCGGCGGCAAGCCGGCCGATGGCGTCGACGCCACCGAGATCCGGCTGGGCGACCACTTCGTGGAGGTCGGCCGCGAGTACGGCACCGTCACCGGTCGACGTCGCCGGCCGGGCTGGTTCGACGCCGTGATGCTGCGCCAGGCGGTGCGCCTCAACTCGCTGTCGGAGCTTGCCATCACCAAGCTCGACATCCTCGACGACCTCGACACGGTGAAGGTCTGCGTGGCCTACGAGGTCGACGGCGAGCGGGTCACCCACCTGCCCTACCACCAGAGCGACCTCCACAAGGCGGTGCCGATCTACGAGGAGCTGCCCGGTTGGAAGCGGTCGCTCACCGAGATCACCGAGACCGGCCAGCTACCCCAGGAGGCCGAGGACTACCTGGCGTTCCTGGAGCAGCAGGTCGGCGTCCCGGTCACCCTCGTGGGCGTCGGGCCGGGCCGCGAGCAGTACGTCCACCGCGGCGACGCGTAGGAGGCAGGGCCGCCCGTGAAGGTCGTCGTCGTCGGATCCGGTGGCCGCGAGCACGGCCTGGCCGAGGTGCTCGGCCGACACGCCGAAGTGGTCGTGACCCCGGGGAACCCGGGCATCCCGGGCTCGGTCGCCACGCCGGTCGAGGAGCTGGTGTCCGACGGTTCGGTCGACCTGGTGATCATCGGGCCGGAGCAACCGCTGGTCGACGGGCTGGCCGATCGTCTCCGGGCGCTCGGCGTCCGGGTGTTCGGCCCGGGGGCCGACGGGGCCCGGATCGAGGGCTCGAAGGCCTACATGAAGGACCTCCTGGTCGAAGCAGGTTGCCCCACCGCCCGGTACGGCTCGTTCGCCGACCTCGAACCGGCTCTCGGCTTCCTGCGGAGCCTGCCCGGCCCCTACGTGGTCAAGACCGATGGCCTGGCTGCCGGCAAGGGCGTTCTGGTCACCGATGACCTGGGCGAGGCCGAGGCCGACGTACGGGACAAGCTCGCCGGTACGGCGTTCGGCGATGCCGGGCGGCAGGTGATCATCGAGGAGCACCTGTCCGGTCCCGAGGTGTCGGTGTTCGCGGTGTGCGACGGCACCCGCACCGTGTGCCTGCCGCCGGCCCAGGACTTCAAGCGGGTGGGCGACGGCGACAGCGGTCCCAACACCGGCGGGATGGGGGCGTGGTCACCGCTTCCATTCGTGGAGGCAGGCTTCGCCGAGCTGGTGGCAGAGCAGTTCATAGAGCCGACCCTCTCCGCTTTGAGGGCTCGGGGGGTCGAGTACCGCGGTGTCCTCTACGCCGGGTTGATGCTCACCTCCGAGGGGCCGAAGCTACTCGAGTACAACGTCCGCTTCGGCGACCCCGACTCCCAGGTTGTCCTGCTGCGGTGCACGTCCGACCTGGCCGAGCTGCTGGCGGCTGCGGCCGACGGAGACCTCACCACCGTTCCCGCCCCGACCTTCGCCGACGACGCTGCGGTGCTCGTGGTGGCGGCCAGCGAGGGCTACCCGGTCTCGCCGCGGACGGGCGACGTGATCGAGGGCGTCGAGGCAGCCCGGTCGGTGGAGGGCGCGACCCTGCTGGCGGCGGGGGTCGGCGCCGACGCGGGGGGCGATCTCGTGACAGCGGGCGGACGGGTGCTGAACGTGATCGGCCGAGGTGCCGATCCGGCTCAGGCCCGGGACCGCGCGTACGAAGCCATCGGCCACATCTCCTGGCCGGGGATGCACCATCGAACCGACATCGCCAGCGCGGGTCGGGCCGACGGCTCGGCCTGAACGAACCCCCAACCCGAGGAGCAAGATCCCCGTGAGCGAACACAAGGTTGCGATCCTGATGGGCTCGCCCAACGACCGGCCGAAGATGGAACCCGCCGCGGAGACGCTCGCCAAGTTCGGCGTCACCGCCGACGTGCACGTCATGTCGGCTCATCGGTCGCCGGTGAAGGTCGCCGAGTTCGTGGGCTCAGCCCGCGAGAACGGCTACGCCGCCATCATCTGCGGCGCGGGCATGGCTGCTCACCTGGCTGGCGCCGCTGCGGCCCACACCACCCTGCCGGTGGTCGGCGTACCGCTCTCGGGCGGAGCGCTCAACGGGGTCGACGCCCTCTACGCCACGGTGCAGATGCCGCGTGGCATCCCGGTGGCCACCGTAGCGGTCGACGGTTCCCTGAACGCCGCTCTGCTCGTGGTGCAGATGCTCGCGATCAGCGACGAAGCGCTCGCCGAAGCTCTCATCGCCGATCGCGTCGAGCGCGCCGGCTAGGAGCGATCGATCGCATTCGGTACTGCCGGGTCTCGGCCGGCCGCGGGCCGGCCGCCACTCTCCGGTCGGGTCAGAAGGAGCTGGCTGAGAGCCGGCCCAGGGCCTTGCGCTGGCTCGGCGAGAGCAGCGGCTCGAGGTTCTGGGCCTCGATCGGACCTGAGGTGGTCTCTTCGAGCTTGGGCTCCTGCGCCTGGCGGCGGGCGGCCTTGGCGGCCTGACGCTCGGCCCGACGGTGCGACCACGACGACCTCACCCGATGAGCGCTGGCGGGGGCGGCGAGGCCACCTCCGGGCGACGGCGGATCGCTCGGACCGTTGGAGTGGGTGTCGTCGGTGAAGAGCGCGGGCGCCGCTTCGAAGGTGGACGGAGCCGAGCTGACGTGGCTCTGGGGCTGGTAGGCCCGGCGGGCGCCGTTGCGGACCCCCGAGGCCACCAGGGCGCAGCCGACGCAGAACGGAGGCTTCTTCGGACCGAACGAGAAGACCAGGCAGCGCGAGCAGAAGGTGCCGTGGCAGTTGCGGCATTCGCCGGTAGCGGGTTCTTCCATGTGGCGGAGGCAGTGATCCACGGGTGTTCCTCGATCTCCTGGTAGGTGCCCACATATTCGGCGGGTGCCGAGAAAAGGTGAAGGGTCATTCGACTTATTGAGGACCAAATGAGCCGGATGACCCCCCTGGTTCGGGGGGCTCGGTGACGGTCCGCGCGAACCCGGCGCACGGACCGTACTGCCCGCCAGCGTCGAGGTGTCGAACGTCACGTCTCCGGCCCAGGGCCGGTCGGCGCCCGTGCTTGGGAGGGCTCAGCGGCCCCTTGGTACCGTTCGAGGGTGACGACCGAGATCCCGAACGTGTTGGCCCAACGCTACGCGAGCGGACCGATGGTCGATCTCTGGTCGGCTCGCAACAAGGTCGTCCTGGAACGCCGGCTCTGGTTGGCGGTGCTCCGAGCACAGTCCGATCTGGGGCTCGACGTCCCCGACGGGGTGGTCGAGGCGTACGAATCGGTCGTCGACCAGGTCGACCTGGCGTCGATTGCTGCCCGGGAGCGGATCACCCGACACGACGTCAAGGCTCGGATCGAGGAGTTCTCGGCCCTCGCCGGCCATGAGCACGTGCACAAGGGGATGACCTCCCGCGACCTCACCGAGAACGTCGAGCAGCTACAGGTCCGCGACGCGCTGCGCCTGGTTCGGAGCAGGGTCGTCACCACCCTGGCCCGGTTGGCAGAGCGGTCGGCGGAGCACGCGAGCACGGTGCTCACCGGTCGCAGCCACAACGTGCCCGCCCAGGCCACCACGCTCGGCAAGCGCTTCGCCAACGCCGGCCAGGAGCTGCTGGTGGCGCTCGGGAGGCTCGACGACCTCATCTCTCGCTACCCCCTCCGTGGCATCAAGGGCCCGGTGGGAACGCAGCAGGACATGCTCGACCTCCTCGGCTCGGTCGACGCCCTCGACCGCCTCGAGCAGGCGGTCGCAGACCACCTCGGCTTCTCGGCGTCGCTCACCAACGTCGGTCAGGTCTATCCCCGGTCGCTCGACCTCGACGTGGTGTCGGCGCTCTGCCAGGTGTCGGCCGGGCCGGTGAGCCTCGCCACCACCATCCGCCTCATGGCCGGCCAGGAGCTGGTCACCGAGGGCTTCAAGCCCGGCCAGGTCGGTTCCTCGGCCATGCCGCACAAGATGAACTCGCGGTCCTGTGAGCGGGTGTGCGGCTTCGGTGCGATCCTCTCGGGCCACCTCGCGATGGTCACCCACCTGGCGGGCGACCAGTGGAACGAGGGCGACGTCAGCGACTCGGTGGTGCGTCGGGTGGCGCTGCCCGATGCCTTCTTCGCCATCGACGGGATGTTCGAGACGTTCCTCACCGTGCTCGACGAGTTCGGCGCCTACCCGGCAGTGATCGACCGTGAGCTCGATCGCTACCTCCCGTTCCTGGCCACCACCAAGGTGCTGATGGCGGCGGTGCGCGCCGGGGTCGGCCGCGAGTCCGCTCATGAGGCCATCAAGGAACACGCCGTGGCCGTCGCACTGGCCATGCGAGAGGAGGGCGCGGCCGAGAACGACCTCATCGATCGGCTGGGCGCCGACCCTCGCCTGGGGTTGACGGCCGACGACCTCCGGGCGGTGGTGGCCGAGCCGATCGAGTTCGTGGGCGCCGCCCGGGATCAGGTCGCCGCCTTCGTGAGGCAGGTCGAGGCGGTGGTCGCGTCCGATCCGGCCGCGGCGGAGTACCACCCCGCGCCCATCCTCTGACCGAGGTAGCGGCGGCCTCGTCGCAGCGCCGCCGATCGCCTGGTTTTCGATGCGGTCGCCCTTCGGGCGGAGCCGTAGCGTCTGGCTCCATGGCTGAGATCGACCTTCCCCACCTCTCCTCCGGCAAGGTCCGCGACATCTACGACGCGGGCGGTGGCCGCCTGCTGCTGGTGGCGTCGGACCGCATCTCGGCCTTCGACGTGATCATGGACGAACCGATCCCCGACAAGGGCCGTGTCCTCACCGCCATGTCGGCCTTCTGGTTCGACCTCTTCGCCGACGTGGTGCCCGGTCACCTGATCTCGACCGACCTCGCCGATCTGCCGGCCGCGGCGCAGCTCCCGCAGCTCGAGGGCCGGGTCATGCTGTGCAAGCGCGCCGAGATGCTCCCCATCGAGTGCATCGTGCGCGGCTACATAACCGGCTCGGCGTGGAAGCAGTACAAGACCGACGGAACCATGAACGGTGAAGTCCTGCCCGAGGGCATGCAGGAGTCCGAGCAACTGCCAGAGCCGGTGTTCACCCCGTCGACCAAGGGCGAGCTGGGCGAGCACGACATCAACCTGAGCTTCGACGAAGCCGTCAAGCTCGTCGGTCCCGACCTGGCGGCGCAGGCCCGCGACGTCTCGATCCGGGTCTACCAGCGCGGCGCCGAGTGGGCAGCCGAGCGCGGGATCGTGATCGCCGACACCAAGTTCGAGCTGGGGATGGTCGACGGCCAGCTGACCCTCGCCGACGAGGTGCTCACGCCCGACTCGTCGCGCTTCTGGCCGGCCGACCAGTGGAAGCCCGGGGCCACGCCCCCTTCGTTCGACAAGCAGCCGGTGCGCGACTTCCTCGACGGTCTCGACTGGGACAAGAGCCCCCCGCCCCCACCGTTGGGAGCGGAGGTGGTCGCAGCCACCCGGGCCCGCTACATCGAGGCCTACGAGCGGATCACCGGACTGTCGTTCGCCGACTGGCCGGGCGGCGCCTGACCGGTTTCGGGGTGCTTCGGAGCGTGTGCGACGATTGACCCATGCTCTTCTCCGTTCAGGTCGAGGTATCGCTCCGTGACGGGGTGGCCGACCCCCAGGGGGCGACCATCGAGCGCTCGCTCCCGCACCTGGGCTTCGACGGCGTCCGTGGGGTCCGGGTCGGCAAGTCGATCCGGTTCGACCTCGAGTCGGCCGACGAAGCGGCGGCACGAGCAGAGGTGGAAGACCTGTGCTCGCGGTTCCTCACCAACCCGGTGATCGAGACGGCCGAGATCTCCCTCACGGCGGTCGACGCCGCCGGAAGCGCCTCCTGATGGCCCCCCGGATCGGGGTCGTGCTCTTCCCGGGCTCGAACTGCGAGCACGACGTGATGGAAGCCGTCCGTGCGCTGGGCGGCGACGCCGAGATCCTCTGGCACGGCGATGCATCGTTGGGTCAGGTCGACGCGGTGGTGGTCCCGGGCGGCTTCGCCCACGGCGACTACCTGCGTCCGGGTGCCATCGCCCGCTTCAGCCCGGTGATGGGCGCCGTGGTCGACTTCGCAGCGAACGGTGGTCCGGTGCTCGGCATCTGCAACGGCTTCCAGGTCCTCACCGAGGCCGGCCTGCTGCCCGGAGCGCTGCAGAAGAACCGGGGTCTCAAGTTCCTGTGCACCACCGTGGGCCTGCGGGTCGAGACCACGGCGTCGGTCCTCACCAACCAGGCCACGGTGGGCGACGTCCTCCGGGTTCCCATCAACCACTTCGAGGGCAACTACACGTGCTCACCTGAGGTGTTGGAGGAGCTGCGATCCGGCGACCGGGTGGTGCTCCGCTACGTCGAGAACCCCAACGGGTCGGTCGACGACATCGCCGGGATCACCAACGAGGGCCGCAACGTGGTGGGCCTCATGCCGCACCCCGAGAGGGCCATGAGCGACCTGCTCGGATCGGCCGACGGCGTGCCGTTGCTCGAGTCGTTCCTGAGCTCTGCATCCGAGCGAGCCGCGCAACCCGCCTGAGCGGTTTTCCGCTGGATCGAGCGGCGGCAACGCCGAGTCGGTCGGTTGTGGATCGGTTGTGGAGTCGAGCTCCTCTGCTCGAAACTCAGGCCCTGGTCGTCGCGTGACGGGCGCCCCGGGTGCGCCATCCCTCGCCCGATCACACGATGGTTCGCTCGCCGTGCGAGCGTGACCGACGGATCAGGAACTGCGGGGGATGCCCGCCTTCTTGAGAACGTCGGCCGGCACGCCGACGGAGCGGAATGCCGCGTAGGAGATCTTCTTGTTCTCTGAATATGCCTTCGCCACGCGGATGAAGTCGGCTTCGAGCTGGGCGATGTCGATGGTGGGATCTTCGGCCGAGAGCTTCTCGGTCAGATCGATGTGCTCCTGGGTGAGCTGGAGCTGCTTGAACGGATCGGCGGTGGCGAGAGCGTCTTCGATCTCGGCGATCCGGGCCACCATCGACTCCGTGCTACGTCGACGACCACGCTTGGGCTTGGTGGCGGCGAGGCCTTCCAGATATGCCTTGACCGCTCTGCCCTGTTCTCGCCCAGCAGCCAGGGCGGCCTTGTGCTCCGGCGTCATCGTGCGCTTGGTCTCATTCTTCTTCGGTGCCATGGCCAAATATGAACAGATCGGGCGCCGCGACACAATCTCAACACGATCGCTCTTCATCGGAATTGTCCAGCAGCCGACTCATAGTCAGGCGTCGTGGGCGTGAGCGGTGCTCCTTCCAGGCGCCCCGGGGCCCATATCCGATGATCACCGACCTGAAACCATCGCATCACGATCTGTTCATGTGGACTTGATGTCCAACCAGCCGTTGAACCGATCGCTGGCTCGACCTGGATCTCTGAACGTCGATGCGCCCACCACCATGGGTCGGTGCCGGCTTCGAGACGGGCGGGCCGGTCGGTATCCTTCGTGGTCGTGACCGACGCTCTGCTCGTTGCCCCCGATGGCACTCCGATCCACCGGGCCCTCGGGCTCACCGACGCCGAGTTGGATGAGATCCGCTCCATCCTGGGCAGGGAACCCAACCGGCTCGAGCTCTCCATGTACTCGGTGATGTGGTCCGAGCACTGCTCCTACAAGTCGTCTCGGATCCACCTCAGGCGCCTGCCCACCAGCGGCGAGGGAGTGCTCGTCGGGCCGGGTGAGAACGCAGGCGTGATGGACGTCGGCGACGGCATAGCCGCGGCGATCCGCATCGAGAGCCACAACCACCCCTCCTACATCGAGCCGTACCAGGGCGCAGCCACCGGTGCCGGAGGCATCCTCCGCGACATCTTCACCATGGGGGCGCGACCCATCGCGCTCATGGACCCGCTGCGGTTCGGTCCCCTGGAAGATCCCCGCAGCCGCTGGGTGGCCGAGGGCGTGGTGTCGGGCATCTCCGGCTACGGAAACTCGGTGGGCGTCCCCACGGTTGGAGGGGAGCTGGTCTTCGATCCCTGCTACCAGGGCAACCCCCTGGTCAACGTGTTGTGCCTGGGATTGCTCCCGGTCGAGCGCCTCGTGCTCGCCAAGGCCACGGGAACCGGCAACCTCGCGGTGCTGCTCGGCTCGTCCACCGGGCGCGACGGCATCGGCGGCGTGAGCGTGCTCGCTTCGGCCGGCTTCGACGAGGGCAGCGAGGACAAGCGTCCCGCGGTGCAGGTCGGTGACCCGTTCGAGGAGAAGCGGCTCATCGAAGCCTGCCTGGCGCTCCTCGATGCGGGGCTGGTCGTCGGGATCCAGGACCTGGGCGGCGCGGGGCTCACCTGTGCGGCCAGCGAGACGGCGGCCAACGGTGGGATGGGCATGGACTTCGACGTGTCGGCCGTGCCACGGCGGGAGGAGGGCATGGAGCCGTTCGAGGTCATGACGTCGGAATCCCAGGAACGGATGCTCGCCATCGTCACCCCCGAGGGCCTGCCCGAGGTCATGCGGCTGTGCGAGCGCTGGGAGGTGGCGGCCACCGTGGTCGGTCGGGTCACCGATCCCGGCGACGACGGCGTGGGCCTCCTGCGCATCGTCGACGGCTTCGACGGCGAGGTGCTGGCGTCGGTGCCGGCGTCGAGCCTGCACGACGCCGCTCCGCTCTACGACCGTCCGCGGGCGGAACCGGCCGACCTGGAGTCCCGGCGCGCCGCCGCGGTGGCCGCGCCCGCCGTCGCCGACGCCACCGGGCTCCTGCTCGACATGGTCTGCGACACGTCGTGGGTGTCGTCGCAGTACGACCACCAGCTCTTCTTGAACACGGTGGAGGGACCGGGAGGCGATGCCGTGCTCCTGCGCCTCAAGCACCCGGTCACCGGCGAGGACACCGGTCGGGGCCTGGCGCTGACCACCGACGGAAACCACCGCTGGTGCGCGGTCGACCCCCGCACCGGTACCGCGCTGACGGTGGCCGAATCGATCCTGAACCTGGCTTGCGTCGGGGCCCGGCCCATCGCCGTGGTGAACTGCCTCAACTTCGGCAACCCCGAGCACCCCGAGGTGATGTGGCAGCTCTCCGAGGCCGTCGACGGGATGGCCGAGGCCTGCAAGGCGTTCGATCTGCCCGTGATCGGGGGCAACGTGAGCCTCTACAACGAGTCCAAGGGCGTCAACATCGACCCCACGCCGGTGATCGGCATGCTCGGAGTGGTCGACGCCCTCCGGACCCGGCCGCCGAGCGTCACCCAGTCCGACGGCGACGTCCTCGTGCTCCTGGGCGACGACCTGTCCGGCCCGGAGCCGTCGCTCGCAGGATCGCTGGCGGCGTGGACCGCGGGCGACCGCAACGGTGCCCTGGAGCCCCTCGACGTCGAATCGGTGCAGCGGGTCGCCGGGCTGTTGCGTGGCCTCGTGGCCGACGACGTCCTCAGCGGCGTGCACGACGTGTCGAGCGGCGGGTTGGCGCTGGCGCTCGCCGAGATGGCCGTGGCCTCGGGTCAGGGCTCCACGGTCGATGCCGTTCCGTCGACCTCCCACCTGTTCGCCGAGACGCCCGGGCGCGTCGTAGTGGCCGTGGCACCGTCGGCCCTGGATGCGGTGCTGGCCGCTGCCGGTTCCGCCGGAGTGCCCCACGTGGTCATCGGACGGAGCGGAGGCGCTCACTTCACGGTGGCCGGCCCGTCCGGTCCCCTCATCGACGTCGATCTGGATCGCCTCACCACCACCTGGCGCGATCGTCTGCCCGAAGCCCTGGGCGCCGGTACCACCCAGGCCTGACCTCAACCGGCAGCAGCGCGGGTCGCCGGACTGGCAGAATGGGCAGAACACCGGCCCGGGGGTGAACAAGACTTATGGCACAAGCCGTGCCCGGTGAGACGCTCGGAGTCGTCTCGCCCTCCGAACTCACCCTCGATCGGCGCTACTCGCTGATCGACCACGTCTCCGAGATCGTCTCGGTGATCGATGCCGACGGCGTTTTCACCTTCGTCAGCCCGTCGGTCACCACCCACCTCGGGTGGCACCCCGACGAGGTCGTCGGCAGACCTGTGGTCGAGTTCCTGTCCGAGGAGCGGCACCCCGACTTCGACGAAGTGTTCGCCGCCGTCTGCGCGGCGCCAGGCACCCACGGTCCCTTCGGGTTGAACCTGGTCACCCGCTCCGGCGAGGTGCGCCTCCTCGAATCGCTGGTCACCAACCGCCTCGACGACCCCTCCGTCCGGGGCCTGATAACCGTGGCCCGGGACGAGACCGAGCGGGTTGCCGCCAACGAGGCCCGGCGACGCGCCGAGGCCCGCTTCCGAGCGCTCGTCCAGTTCTCCTCCGACGTCGTCCTGCTGGTCGACGCCCAGGGACTGATCACCTACGCCAGCCCTTCGGTCGAGCGGATACTGGGCTATGAGAGCCACGGCCAGTCGTTCAACATCTTCGACCTCATCCACCCCGAGGACCTCGAGCGGGCGCGCAAGAACATGGAGGTCGCGGTCGAGCAACCCGAGCTCTTGTCGATGGTCCCCGCCGAGCTCAGGGTGAGGGCCGCCGATGGCTCGTACCGCTCGGTCGAGGTGCTCGGCAACAACCTCCTCGACGACCCCGACGTCGGCGCCATCGTGTTCAACGGCCGAGACGTCACCGACCGGCGTCTCGCAGAGGACCTGGTGACGGAGCAGGCCTCGATCCTGGAGGCGATCGCCCGAGGTGAGGCGCTGGAGCGCACGCTCGGCCGCATCCTCGCCCTGCTCGAGGCTCGGATCCCGGGAACGGCGGCGTCGGTGGCCCAGCTCGATGCCCGAGGTGAGCTGCTCCACATGGAGGGCACGTCGATCCCGCCCTCGCTCACCCGCGCGTTCAACCAGTACCCGGCCCACAGCGACCTGGGCGAGTCGGTGCGCGTCGAGATGCCGGCGATCTTCGTCGACGTCGCCCACGATCCTCGCTGGGAGGAACTGGCCCCGCTCATGGCCGACGAAGGCTTCGGTGCGTGC
>JAAZBK010000025.1 GCA_012513855.1 Acidimicrobiales bacterium | reverse complement strand
TGGAGCCAGGGTCCCAGACCGCTGCCGAGCACTCCGGACCGCTCGGCCGCGGCCGCCAGGGCCACGTGCACGATGAACGTTGAGACCGCCGCCACCAGGGGGATCGCCCGGTCGGCTGCCTCGCCGTCGAGGCGGGCGTGGAAGCGCAGCCAGAACCTGTCCCACCGGCGCCTGATGTCGGGGCTCGGAGCTAGCGACGTCACCCGGCGGTGGATCCGTCTAGGGGATCTGTGAGCTGCGCGCCCTGGTTGCGCACGTTGCCGACGTCGGTGGAGACCGGGTGCATCGTCAAGAGGTCGTCGGCGGCCGGTACCAGCAGTTCGCTCAACGACTCGACGTCGGACTCGTGAGGGTCGAGCCAGCGCGCCCAAGCGGAGCGCGGCAGGATCACCGGCATCCGGTCGTGGATCGGGTCCATGGTGGCGTTGGCCTCGGTGGTGACGATGGTGGTCGACCGCAGCGTCTCACCCGCTAGCCCGGACGGTGCCCGCCACCTCTCCCAGAGCCCCGCGAAGGCGAGGGGCTCGCCGTCGGCGCGGTAGATGAAGTACGGCTGCTTGGTCTTCTGGCCGGGGACCTTGCGCCACTCGTAGAAGCCGTCGGCGGGGACGATGCAGCGCCGGTGTTCGAAGGCGGCCTTGAACGCGTTCTTGGTGGTGAGGCTCTCGGCTCGGGCGTTGATCATGCGACTGCCGATCTTCGGATCCTTGGCCCAGAACGGCACCAGCCCCCAGTGGTGGCCGGCGACCTCTCTGATCCCCTCGCGTTCCACGACCACGTAGACGTCGTCGGTGGGTGCGACGTTCCAGGACGGCTCGATGGACGACTCCAGCGGCGGCGGGTGGGCATCGAAGTACGAGGCCACCTCGTCGGGGGTCGATGACGAGACGAATCGGCCGCACACGGCCTTCGACCCTAGACCGCTCGGTGAGCGGCGAGCCTGGCGAGGACCAGCCGTTCGGCTTCGGCGTTCAGGGCTTCCTCCCGACTTCGTCGTTCGGCCAGGCGACGGAACCGGGTGGCCGGCGGAAGGGTCGGGCGGGTCGGTGTTCCGCGTGGTCGACAGCGCGGGGGTTCCGGTGGGTCCTGCAACGGGAGTTGGGCGCCGTGGCTCACCTGTGGGAGGAGCGTCCCGTCGGGCCGCCAGACCCGGACGGTGCCATCGGCTTCCCGGGCCAGGCGGAAGCCGCCTTCGTGCACCCGATGGTGGTGGTGGCGGCACAGCAGCACGAGGTTGGCCAGCGTCGTGGGGCCGCCGAAGTCGTAGAAGGTGACGTGGTGGGCATCGCACCAGTCGACCGGCGAATCGCACCCGGGGAACACGCAGCCGTGGTCTCGTTCCCGCAGGGCTCGACGCTGCGCCGCGGTGGCGGTGCGCGACGGTGAGATCGCGTCGGCGATGGTGGCGGTGCCGTCTGGTCGCCGGGTGCCGGTGACCCAGGTGACGGATCCTTCGCAGGCGAGGCGCTGCGCGGTGTCCCGGCCGATGGGGACGCCCGACCCGAGCTGGCAACGCCGGAGCATCGCCTCGGCCGGGTGGTCAGCCGGTAGGCCGAGGAGGTCGTCGAGGTCGACGAACACGGAGACCAGCGGGCGGGCCTGGCCGTGCTTGTTGGCCGGCAGCGCTCCCCTTCGAACCAGTTCGACCACCGCTCTGGCCCGTCGCTGGGGAGTGGACAGGCCGTCGGTGCGTGTGAAGGTGCCGACCCGCCACATTCGGTCGATCTCGGCCTCCAGGGCTCCGTTGAGCACCTCGCCCTCGACCGGATCCAGATCTCCTTGCAGATCCCACCGGCCTTGGAAGGTCGACGTGAGGTGCACCGTGTCGCTGGTGTCGGGCGGCGGAGGCCCGTCGCCATCGCCGTCCTTCACCGTCTGGAGGGCGATGGATCGCCAGTGGCGGAGTCGGTCGGCGCACGCTCGGACGGTGCGATCGCGGAGGTCGTCGACCAGCAGTTCTTCGTGTTCGGCGAAGATCTCCTCGAGACCGGTCCGGGCCTTGAGGAGGAGTTCGACCTTGGCGGGGCCGATGATGCCGGAGCGGAACGCGGCGGCTACGTGGGGGCAGCCGCGCAGCTCCCGACCGGTGGCGAGGACACGATGGCATTCGGGCCTGGACCACTCCGAGAGCGCTGCCAGCCACGCCTCCCCACTGCGGGCTCCGTCGCCGGCCCACACCGTTCGTGTGTCGAACACCGCTCCCAGGGCGGTGGCCGACGCCTCGACCATCGACCGGAGCCGGTTCAGCGCCAGCAAGTCCTCGCCGAGCTCGCCGTCGGTCAGCTCACCCGGCTCGACCGTGAGCAGTTCGGTGACCACGCCGAGCAGCGACGCCATGTCCGGTGGGTTGTGGAATGGAGATTCTTCCTCCGCCATGCGGCCATGCTATCGAACATGTGTTCGATGTGCAAGTGGAACCCAGGAACTTGATCCGATCACCCCGGCTGGTCACCTGGTTGGTCGCCCGGCTGAAAGGCGAGGAGCCGACCCTGGTGGGCCGGCTCCTCGAGTTCCCATGGTCGGGCTGAGAGGATTCGAACCTCCGGCCTCTTGACCCCCAGTCAAGCGCGCTAACCAAACTGCGCCACAGCCCGTGGGGAGCGCCACTGTAGTACGGGGTCGTCCCTCTCCTGGAAACCGATCCGGCGGCATTGGGCAGAATCGCGCTGACAAGGCGCTGACGTGCCCCCTCGGGTCGCGCCTCGGGTCATCGACCCTGCCACGAGCTCCGGATCCGCGCGTCAGACCAGCCAGGCGATCAGCTCGGCGAAGCGCCAGCCGAGGTAGAGCACCAGCGCGGCCACCAGGACCCAGAAGTGCCACGGGACCTTGGTGTCTTCGTCGGCCTCGTCGGCGGGGTCGGCGATGAACCGACCGCACTTGGAGCAGGTGCCGTCGGGAGCCAGTGACCTCGGGTTGTAGAAGCGATCGCAGGTCTCACACCAGGGCACGGTGCACAAGCATCCCCGGCTCCACCGGGTGCATCCAAACCCTGGACCCGGGTGCCAGGGAGCGGGCCCGGAGCGGGTTGGGCGGACGAAGCCGGATCAGCCCTGGGGGGCAGACCTACGGGTCCGGGGACCCTGGTGAGCGACCCCGCTCGGCACGGGACGACCCACCAGTTCCTCCACCAGCAGCGCCGCATCCACGAGCCGTTCGATCTCGATGCCGGTGCTGACGCCGGCGTCGTCGAGCGCCGCCACCAGGACCTCGGTGGCCAGGTTTCCGCCCGCGCCGTGGGCAAACGGCGAGCCGCCGAGGCCTCCGACGGCGGTATCGAACCGGCTGATCCCCCGCTCCAGAGCGGTGAACGCGTTGGCGAGGGCCGTGCCCCGGGTGTCGTGCAGGTGGAGCCCGGTCGACGGGCCCAGCAGGCCGGCCGAATCCAGGGCGTCGGCGAGGTCGTGGATCCGCCGGGGGGTGGCCATTCCGGTGGTGTCGGCATAGGTCACCGTGGTCGTTCCCCCATCAAGGAGGCGCTGGGCCAGGGCCACGACCTCCGCGGGGTCGGCGTCGCCCTCGTACGGCGAGCCGAACGAGCACGAGACGACGGCGTCGACCGGCACGCCTGCTGCGGCCGCTGACCGCACGATGTCGGCGATGGCCGACTCCGACTCCGCCACGCTCATCTTCACGTTGCGCTGGTTGTAGGTCTCCGAGAACGACAGGGTCACCGTCAACTCGTCGACCTCGGACTCCAGCGCCATCTCCGCGCCCCGGAGGTTGGGCACCAGCGCGGCGATGGTGACCGCTTCTGAACGGGTGATGCCGTCGAGCACCTCGGCCGCTCCGGCCATGGCCGGGACGGCCTTGGGCGACACGAACGCCACCGCCTCGATCCGCGACACCCCTGCCGCGATCAGCGACTCGACCAGCTCGATGCGTCGTTCGACCGGAACCGGAGCCTCGGGCTGGAGGCCGTCTCTGGGGCCGACATCGCGGATCGTGACCGAGTGTGGGAGGACGGGACGGCTGTGCACGGGTCGAAGCTCCCTCAGACCGGGGGGACGCCGTGGCGGCGATCGGAGAAGTGGCGGTCCTTGCCCTCGGCCAGGGCGAAGCGTCGGATGATCTCGGCCCGAAGCTGCTCGGGCTCCACGATGGTGTCGACCACCAGCTCCGAGGCCAGCCTGAGGATGTCGACGTCCTCCTCGTAGATGGCCCGCTGCTCTGCCACGAAGGCTTCGGCCTCGGCGGGGTCGTCGAACGCCGCGATCTTGTTGGCGAACACGGCGTTCACCGCCGCCTCGGGACCCATCACCGCGATCTTGGCGGTGGGGAGGGCGATGGTGGCCTCGGGCTCGAACGCGGGCCCGGCCATGGCGTAGAGGCCCGCGCCGTAGGCCTTGCGCAGCACCACGCACAGCTTGGGCACGGTGGCCTCGGAGATGGCAGTGACCATCTTGGCGCCGTGGCGGATGATCCCCTGGCGTTCGACCTGGGTGCCGATCATGAACCCGGGCACGTCGGCCAGGAACACGAGCGGGATGTTGAAGGCGTCGCAGCACCACACGAAGCGGGCGGCCTTGTCGGCTGAGTCGACGAACAGCACGCCCCCCTTCACCTGCGGGTTGTTGGCCACGAAGCCAACCGGCCGGCCGTCGACCAGCCCGATCCCGCAGACCAGCTCCGGGGCGAACAGCGGTTTGATCTCGAAGAAGCTCTCGGCGTCGACCAGGCCGTCGATCACCGAGTGGACGTCGTAGGCGGCCTTGTCGTCGTCGGGCACCGACGTGGCAGTGAGGGGGTGCGACGGCGGCGCCGGCTCGTAGTGCGGAGGTTCGTGGCGCCAGTTGACCGGGAAGTAGGTGAACCAGGCCTTGGCCTGTTCGAGCGCGTCCTCGTCGTCGACAGCCAAGTTGTCTCCACAGCCCGAGACGCTGGCGTGCATGCGCGCGCCGCCCATCTCCTCCAGCGTGGTCTGCTCCCCCACCACCATCTCGGCCATCCGGGGTGAGCCCAGGTACATGGAGGCGTTGCCCTCGACCATGATGATGATGTCGCAGAAGCTGGGGATGTAGGCGCCGCCGGCCGCCGATGGACCGAACAGGCAGCAGATCTGGGGGACCCGGCCCGACAGGCGCACCTGGTTGTAGAAGATCCGCCCCGCCCCCCGCCTACCGGGGAACAGCTCGACCTGATCGGTGATGCGGGCGCCGGCCGAGTCGACCAGCCAGAACACCGGTACCTCGTGCTTGAGTGCGTACTCGGTGAGGCGGACGATCTTCTCGACCGTGCGGGCGCCCCACGAACCGGCCTTGACCGTGGGGTCGTTGGCCATCACGCAGACCGGGCGCCCGTCGATGGTGCCCACCCCGGTGACCACGCCGTCGGCTGGGAGATCGGTGGCCGAGGTGTTGGCCAGCAGAGCGTCCTCGACGAAGGAGCCGGGGTCCAGCAGGAGGTCGAGCCGGTCGCGGACGAAGAGCTTGCCCTGCTTCTCCAGCTTGTCGCCGACCTTCGCCAGGTTGCCCGCCAGGGCCCGTTCGGCGGCAGCGGCGACCCGGTCCGCGGTGGTTGGATCGGGGTCGCCCGGCAGGTCGGTCATGGGCCGTGAGCCTACCGATCGGCTGGTCTGGTCCCGGCCTCCTGGCGCTCACGCAGCCGGCGGCTCGATCAGTCTCGTCGTATGGCCAGGATCGCGATGTCGTCGTTGTGGGGCTCGCGGGCGAAGTCCCTGGCTGCCTCCAACAACGACTTGACGATGACGCTCGGCGCGGCGCCCGGGTCCCGTCGGAGCGTGTTGGCGATCCGCTCCTCTCCGAAGAGCTGGTCTCCTGCCCGCGATTCGGAGAGCCCGTCGGTGTAGAGCAGGACCAGGTCTCCGGAGTCCAAGCGCAGCTCCCGGCTGTGGAACGTGCTGGCCCGATCGAGCATCAGCAACGGCCCGGTGGAGCGCAACGGGCGGACGTCGCGCTCGTGCCAGAGCCAGGCCGGTGGGTGGCCTGCGGAGGCGTAGCGAACCGTTCCGGCCTCGGTGTCGAAGACCACCACGCACAGCGAGATCATCTCCTCGCCGCGCTCCTGAGCCGAGAGCTGGGCGTTGAGCTCCTCCAGGGCCTGGGCGGGATCACGGAACTGGAGGAGGAAGACCCGGAGCAGGTACTTGGCCTGGAACGCGGTGATCGAGGGCTCGATGCCGTGGCCGGTGACGTCGCCGATCACCGCCGCCACCCGGGTGGGAGCGACGCGGAACACGTCGTAGAAGTCGCCGGCCATCATCCCGGTTCCGGCCTGGTAGACCCGACCGACCTCGAACCCGGTGATCTCGGGCAGCGCCTCGGGAGCCAGTCGCTCGGCCCACCTGCGGGGCGCGAGGTCCTCCTGGGAGAGGACCTCCTCGGCCCGCCGTTCGAGCGCCAGGCGGCTCTCGGCCAGGCGTGAGTCCCGGACGAAGTCCCGACCGAACACGATCGAGACGCCCACCGGTATCAGGACCAGGGCGAACAGCCAGCTCGAGTCCTCCTCGACGAAGGACCCCACCCCGGCGGCCAGGGCCAGCACCGCGTACAGGACGGTGGAGTGGATGTCCTTGCGGAACGCCGAGCGAGCCACCGTGGTGGCGTCGGCCTCGCGGCCGAACTCCCGCTCGGCGCGCGCGGCCACGCGCTGCAGGCGTCGCGACGAGCGCGCCCAGACGCCGGCGGCGATGGCGCAGGCGGCGGCCACGATGAGCAGGAGCGGATATCTCATGGGTGTTCGAGGTTACTAGCGGGGGGTGACGGGACCGGTTGGAACGCGGTTGTGCCGCTCCACCCAGCGGCTGAGCAGCTCCACCCCCATCGCTCCTGCCGCACCGACTCCGAGGGCCGCCGGGAGCAGGCCGTAGTGGACGTCGAGCTCGAAGAGGTCGCGTATCGGCGGAATGGCTATGGCCGCGAACGCGATGCCGGCCATGGCCGCCACCAGCAGCCCCTTCCAGAGCTTGAACGGCCGGGCGAGGACCGCCAGGATCCACAGCGCGGTGCAGAGGGCGGCGATGGTGGCACAGGTGCGCCGCTCCTCCATGTTCGCCCCCTCCAGATCGGCGATGAGGAACGAGAGGAACACCGCCGCTCCCACGAGGATGCCTGCTGGTACCGCGAACATCAGGACCCGCTTCAAGAACCCGGGCCGGTAGCGGGCCGGGTTGGGGCCGAGCGCCAGGAAGAAGGCGGGGATGCCGATGGTGATGGAGCTGATGAGGGTGAGGTGTCGGGGCACGAACGGGTAGGGCAGCCCGGCGATGGTCACCAGCACCACCAGGATCAGCGAGTAGGTGTTCTTCGACAGGAACAGGCTGGACACCCGCTCGATGTTGCCGATGACCCGCCGGCCCTCGGCGAGGACGTGGGGCATGCGCGAGAACTGCCCGTCGAGCAGGACGAGCTGGGCTGCGGCCTTGGTGGCCTGGGCGGCGTTGCCCATGGCCACACCGATGTCGGCGTCCTTCAGGGCCATGGCGTCGTTCACACCGTCGCCGGTCATGGCCACCGTGTGGTGCTGGGCCTGTAGGGCGCGGACCATGGAGCGCTTCTGCTGTGGGCTCACCCGGCCGAAGACGGTGCTGGTGGCGACCGCCTCGGCCAGGTCGTCGGGCTCCTCTCCCAGCGTCCTGGCGTCGACCGCCACCCCGACGTCGAGCCCCAGTTCGGTGGCGATCGCGGCGACGGTGGTGGGGTTGTCGCCCGAGATCACCTTGATCTCGACGTCCTGGTCGCGGAAGTAGCGGAGCGTCTCGGCGGCATCGGGCCGGATCTTCTCGGCGAGGGTGATCACCGCCTCCGACCGGCGATCGGCCGGTAGCGCATCGGTGTCGGGCCTGGCCTGCGACGACTGGACCAGCATCACCCGCCGGCCTCTCGCCGCCAGGTCTGCCACCTGTTCGCGGACCCGGTCGTCTCCGTCGGTGAACAGCACGTCGGGTGCACCGAGGATCCAGGTCCCGTGCCCCTCGTAGGTGACCGAGCTCCACTTGCGGGCCGACGAGAACGGCACCTCTCCCACCGGGGACCACCCGGGCGCATCGCCGCAGGCGGCGCCGATGGCCGAGAGGCTCGCGTTGGCGTCGGGGCTCTGGGCCATCTCGGCCAGCGCGCACCGGATCGTGGCCTCGCCGGCCGACCCGTCGAGGGCGATGATCTGGTCGAACTCGATGTCGCCCACCGTGAGGGTGCCGGTCTTGTCCAGGCAGACGACGTCGACGCGTGCCAGTCCCTCGACGGCCGGTAGCTCCTGCACGAGGACCTGCCGCCTGGTGAGGGCCAGCGCGGCCAGGAAGAACGAGATGCTGGTGAGGAGCACGAGCCCCTCGGGCACCATGCCCACGAGCGCCGCGACGGTGGCGGTGACCGGCTCCCGCCAGTCGCCGGTCTCGTCGATCCGGAACTGCGACCACACCAGCACCGGGGTGATGGCCACGATGACCCAGGTGATGTAGCGGAGCAGGATGTTGATGCCGTCCTGGAGCTCGGACCGGGCCCGGGTGAACACCTTCACCTCGGCAGCCAGCCTCCGGGCGTAGGCGTCGGCACCCACCGCCGTGGCCTGGAACAGGCCTCGACCGGCCAGCACCGCGGTACCCGACAGGACCTGGTCGCCCGCGTCCTTGGGAACCGGATCCGACTCGCCGGTTAGCGCCGACTCGTCGATCTCGATCCCCTCCTCGTGGATGACGTATCCGTCGGCCGGGACCTGGTCGCCGCTGCGCAGCTCGATCACGTCGTCCAGCACCACATCGCCGACGGGCAACTCGGTGGTCTCTCCGTCGCGGACCACGCGCGCGGTGGGCGCGTGGAGCAGCGCCAGGCGGTCGAGCGTTCGCTTGGCGCGGACCTCCTGACCAATCCCGATGAGGGAGTTGAGGACCAGGACTATGGCGAAGAGGGCGTCGCCGAAGCGTCCGGTTGCCAGCACCGCCACCGCGAGCACCGCCAAGATGGCGTTGAAGCGGGTGAACACGTTGGCGCGCACGATCTCCTCGACGGTGCGCGACGTGGTCTCCTCGACCTCGTTCGTGCGACCGTCGGCGACCCTCTCGGCCGCCTGGGTGGCGGTGAGCCCGCTGAGAGGCGTCTGTTCGCTCCGTTCAGGAGCGTCGGTGCTCTCCACGACTCAGTTCGACCGCTGCCTGACGCGCAACTTGATGGGCGTGGCGCCGAGATCGAAGGCGTCGCGCAGCTTGCGCTCGATGTAGCGCAGGTAGGTGGCGGGAAGCTCCTTGTTGGCGAAGAGGGTGAAGGTCGGTGGATCGGCCGCGCCCTGGGTGGCGTAGAGGATCCGGGCACCGTGGGGCGCGGGCTGGGCCGACTGGGCCAGCGACACGACCTCGTTCACCTTCCGGGTGGGCACACGGCGGTGGTAGGCCTGGATGGCCTCGGCCAGAGCCGGCATCAAGCGGTGGACGTTCTTGCCCGTGAGCGCCGAGATCCGGATCACCTCGCTGTCGCCGAGGAACGCGAGCTTCTGGCCGATCTCGTAGGTGACGTCGGCCCGGGCGTCGGTGTCGAGGAGCTCCCACTTGTTCATGATCACCACGATCGGGCAGCCCGCCGCGTCGATGCGCTCCGCCAGGCGTTGGTCCTGGTGGGTGACCCCCTCGGTGGCGTCGATCACGAGGAGGGCCACGTCGGAGCTGTCGACCGCCTTCAGGGCGCGGACGAAGGAGTAGTACTCGGTGCCCTCCTCGATCCGGGCCTTGCGACGCATGCCGGCGGTGTCGACGAAGCGGATCGGTCCGTGGTCGGTCTCGATGATGGTGTCGATGGCGTCGCGGGTGGTTCCCGGCATGTCGTGGACCACCGAACGGTCCTCGCCGATGAGCCGGTTGAACAGGGTCGACTTGCCGACGTTGGGCCGACCGACGAGCGCGACGGCGAACACCCTCTGACCGCTCGGGTCGGGGCCGGTCACGATCTCGTCTGTGGGCTCCTCGTCGGGCTCGGGGAGCACCTCGACCAGCGCCTCCAGGAGATCGCCTGTGCCGAGGCCGTGGAGCGCCGTGACGGGAAGGGGGTTGCCGAGGCCGAGGGAGAGGAACTCCCACATCAGCGCCTCGTGAGAGGCGTCGTCGACCTTGTTGGCGACGACGAACACGGGTGTCGACACCGATCGCAGCAGTTCGGCCACCCGCGCGTCCTCCTCGGTGACCCCGGTGGAAACGTCGACCACCAGCAGCACGGCGTCGGCCTCGTGGATGGCCCGCTCGCTCTGGCGGCTCACCTTCTCGTCGAGGGCGCTGCCACCGGGCATCCAGCCGCCGGTGTCGACCAGGCGGAAGCT
>JAAZBK010000213.1 GCA_012513855.1 Acidimicrobiales bacterium | reverse complement strand
CTCCAAGCCCAGCGCAAGCTGGTCGGAGCGCGACCACGGTCGTTCGCAGAGCGCTGGACCATGGAACCCCGGGGACCGGTCGGCGTACCGTCAGATTTCAGGGCCATCGACGCCACGATCCTGGCCGATCGATGGGACGTCGGTGAGATCGAGGCCGGGTCCTTCGGGTTCCTCGATGAGCGACGCGATCTCGGCAACCCGGTTCGTTGGGACCCCGACGATGCCACCCAGCTCTGGCTGTTCCACCTCCACTACTGGGAATGGGCCTGGAGCCTCGCCGCCCATCCCGACCAGGACAGGGCTCGGAGCACGTTTGCATCCCAATGGCGAAGTTGGTCGGACCAGACCACGTTCGGCCGGTGGAACGCCTGGGCCCCGTATCCGGTCTCGCTGCGAGCCTGGGTCCTCCTGAACACCTTCGACCGGCTGGTCGCCGGCGGCGACCTGGAGGACTCAATGGTCGCTGCGCTGGGTCTCCACGCCGGGTTCCTCCAGCGTCACATCGAGCTCGACATCGGTGGCAACCACGTGATCAAGAACCTGAAGGCCCTCGTCGGGCTGGGAGCGTTCCTGCACGACGACGATCTGATCGATCTGGGCCTGGAGCACCTCGACCGCGAGGTGGAGAAGCAGGTGCTGGCCGACGGCGGCCACTTCGAGCTCTCGCCGTCGTACCACTGCCAGGTGCTCGCCGACTTCGTCGACATCTCCAACCTGCTCCGCTCCAGCGGACACGAACCGGTGCCAGCACTCGATGACGCCGTCCACCGCATGAGGTGCTGGCTCGGCTCGATGCGCACGCCCGAGGGTGGCGTCCCCCTGTTCAACGACTGCGAGCCCGTCTCGGACGAACTCATCGACCTGCTCCAGCCCGGCCCGGCCGCGACCGAAGGACTCACCGTCCTCGAACCCAGCGGATACGTCATCGTCCGAAGGGGTCCGCTCCACCTGATCGCCGATGTCGGGCAACCCGGGCCCAGCTCGCCGCCGGGCCACATCCACGCCGACTGCCTCTCCTTCGTGCTCTACGTCCACGGCGAACCCGTGGTGGTCGACAGCGGTACCTCGGAGTACGGGTCGGGTCCTCGTCGACAGCACGAGCGGAGCACCGCGGCCCACAACACCGTGGAGGTCGACGGCATCGACCAGACCGAGGTTTGGGGTGCTTTCCGAGCCGGGCGACGGGCACGCGCCACTCTCGAGCGAGCGGAGATCTCCGACCACGCGGTGGTGATCACCGCATCCCACGATGGCTATCGCCATCTCCCGGGGAGTCCGGTGCACCGTCGCACCTGGACCGTTTCCGAGTCTGCGGTGGCCATCACCGACGAGGTGGTGGGGACGGGTCACCACCGGATCTCCAGTCGCCTCCACGTACCGGAAACCGCCCTCGTCGCGCCCGTCACCGACGACCGTCCGTTGGATCCGCCACCGAGGATCCGCTCGGTCGAGCTCAGCTTCGGAGATGTCGGAGCCCCAGCAGGTGCCGAGCAGCACCCGTCGACCGTGTGGCGTCGTGGGTTCGTGGCCCGGGGGTTCGGGCGGCTCCTGCCGGCTGTCACCGTCACCAACGAGAGAGAGGTCGAACTACCTGCGGTCGTCACCACCACGATCGACGTAGTGTCCTAGCCCGGCGAGCGGGTAGAGACCCGCAGATGGGCTCGAAGCCCGCCTAAACACAGGATCGGTGCAGCCGATTGGTTTCTCCGAACCTGCCTACCCCACCTCCAACCGCGCATGTAGGATCAACGCACTATGCCCCCGAGCACCAGCACGGCCACGAACCTCGAGCTGCGCGACTACCTGTCGATCCTCCGACGGCGGAAGGCGCTCATCGCGCTGGTAGTCGGATTGGTGGTTCTCGCCTCGGTCGCTTGGTCGCTCACGCGCACCCCCCAGTACCGGGCCAGCGCGCAGGTGCTGATCACGGCGCGTGAGTTCGAGGTGATGACCGGCAGGACCCCGGCCGACGACGCCGATGCCGTTCGTGCCGAGATCCAGTTCATGTCGGGCCGGCAGATGAGGCGCGCGATAACCGACAACCTCGGATACCTGCCCGAGCCCAGCTTCCGATCGTCGCCCAGCACCAGCCCGGGCGTCATCGTGAGCGTGACCAGCACCGACGCCGAGCGTGCCGCGAAGGAGGCCAACGACTTCGCCAACGCCTACGCGACCGAGCGTCGAGCGCTCGTGGTCGAAGACATCGACGCCTCGATCGCTGAGCTCGATGCTCGACTGCAGCGCATCATCGTCGATGTCACGGAAGACCAGGGCAGGCTCGAGGAGCTCCTGGTCCAACTCGACCAGGAGACCGATGTCTCCAAGCAACGGCTCCTCACGGCCCAGATAGAGCAGATCACCAACCGGATCGACCCGAACAACGTCAACTCCAGGCGCAACACCATCCAGGCAGAACGAGACGGGCTGGTGGCCCGACAGGACTCCATCAGCGGCGGCGGTCGGTTCACCGTCGTGGAGGCGAACGTCCCGCAGCGACCGTTCTCACCGCAGCCGGCGCGCAATGCCTCCGTCGCTCTCATCGCTGGTCTCGCCCTGGGGCTCGTGGCCGCGTTCACGCGCGACTACTTCGACGACACCCTCCGCACCAAGGAGGACCTCGATGCGATCACGGGGGGAATCCCGGTGCTCGGCATCATCCCGGCCATCGACGAGTGGCGGGATCGGAAGACCGCCCTCCTGGAGGCGGTCAGCCATCCGAACTCGGCTGCATCAGAGGCCTACCGAAGTCTCCGCACGGCCATCGACTTCATCTCGGTCGACAACAAGATCGACATCCTGCACGTCACCAGCTCGACATCAGGCGAGGGCAAGAGCACCACGTCGGCCAACCTCGCCGTGACGCTGGCCCGCGCCGGCAAGCGCGTGATCCTCATCGATTGCGATCTTCGACGACCCCGGCTCCACGAGTTCTTCGGGCTCGACAACGGAGTCGGCTTCACGTCCGTCGTCCTCGGCAGCACCCGCATAGAGGACGCCCTGGAGCCGGTGGCCGGTGTTCCGGGCCTGTTGGTCCTTCCTTCCGGTCCCCCTCCGCCCAACCCGTCGGAGCTGCTGTCCACCAAGACGGTCCAGTCGAAGCTCGAGGCGCTGTCACGGTCCGCCGACTTCGTCGTCATCGACTCTCCGCCGCTCCTGCCGGTGTCGGATTCCGTGGTCATCGCCGGCCTCGCCGACCTCACGTTGCTCGTGGTGACGGCCCGGACCACCGCGACCCGGTCCGTCCTACGTTCGGTCGAGATGCTCGAACAGGTCAATGCACCCTTGGGCGGCATCGTCTTCAACGGAGTCGGCCACGAGGGCACCTACGGGTACGGGTACGGATACGGGTACACCGCCTACGCGCCTCGATCAGGTCGAGCGGCGGCGGCAGCCAAGACCGCTTCCACCGCCCGTCTCCCCGACGAGGCCCCTCCGACCAACGGTGCGGGACCGGTGACCAGCACCAACGGCAGCAACGGCCACGCTGCTGAGGTCTCCAGGCGCCACTGACCCGGTGGGCCCCGTCGGGCCCACCATCGGCACGGCCTACACTCCTGTCGCCGTTCGACGCGGCCACGACCACAGCACGCACAGGGGTGACGATGTCAGGCTGGAACTACGCGCAGATCTGGGAGACCGTCGCTGAGCAGATCCCCGACGCTCCGGCCCAGATCCAGGGCTCACGGACCGTCACGTGGGGAGAGTTCGACCAGCGGGCCAACGGGGTGGCCCACACCTTGCTGCGGGCCGGCGTGGCCGAACAGGACAAGGTGGCGCAGTACCTGTACAACTGCCCCGAGTACCTGGAGTCGATGTTCGCGGCGTTCAAGGCCGGTCTGGTCCCGGTCAACACGAACTACCGCTACACCGACGACGAGCTGGTGTACCTGTGGGACAACGCCGATGCCGTAGCGGTGGTCTTCCATGGCGTGTTCACCGAGAACATCGAGCGCATACGTGAGCGCGTACCTCGGGTGAAGACGTGGCTCTGGGTCGACGACGGGGAGGGAACCTGCCCGTCGTGGGCGGTTCCCTACGAGGAAGCCGCCGCCTCCGACACCGCACGAGCCGAGGGACCGTGGGGCCGTAGCGGCGACCACCTCTACATGCTCTACACGGGTGGTACCACCGGCATGCCCAAGGGCGTCATGTGGCGCCAGGACGACAACATCCGCAACGTCATCGCCATGGGCGCCAACCCGCGCTACCGGGAGGACCCGGTCGACTACGACGTCACCCGGGAACTGGTCACCGGTCCCGGCCTCGTGGGCCTCCCGGCCTGTCCGCTCATGCACGGAACCGGCTGCATGACCCAGCTCATCGTCCTGTCGGGCGGCGGCTGCGTGGTCACCATGGAGAACCGCACGCTCGACATAGAGGAGCTGTTCTCCACCATCGAGAAGCATCGTGTTAACACCACCGCCATCGTGGGCGACGCCTTCGCCAAGCCGATGCTGCGGGCCCTCGACGCCGAGCCCGACCGGTGGGACCTCTCCAGCCTGATGATCATCGCGTCGTCGGGCGTCATGTTCTCCGAGGCAT
>JAAZBK010000212.1 GCA_012513855.1 Acidimicrobiales bacterium | reverse complement strand
GCCCTCTCGCTCGGCATGCTCTACCTCGCTGCGATGTTCGTGGCCACGGCGTTCGTGCCGTTCGCCGTCACCGGCGGCGGCTTCTCACCGTGGATGTTGTGCCTGCTGGCGCTGCCGGTCGGTGTCGTGGCCCTCCACCACTCGGTGATCGAGTGGCTGGTGTCCCTGGTCTCGCGGGTCACCGGGCGCACCATCGGCATCGAGGTCCCCCGTTGGCGGGAGTCGCTGACCCTCGTGGCCATGTACATCCCGACCTGGATCCTCGTGGGCGGCGGCACGTGGGCGGTGGCCCGGGCCATCACCCCCGATGCGTCGATGCCCCGAGTCGTGTTCGCAGCGGTCCTGTCCTGGGTGGTCGGCTTCCTGGCCGTCCCCGTGCCGGCGGGTGCCGGCGTCCGCGAGGCCGTTCTGCTGGCGGCATCAGGACTCGACGGTGGCGTGGCCGCAGCCACGGCCATCATCGCCCGGGTCATCTTCATCGCCGTCGACGCCGTCGGGGGCCTGCTCGGCGCACCGGTGGCCGGTCGTCGCCGCGCCGGGGCCACGGTCGGGCCGTTGCCCGGCGCCGAAGAACCCGTCGTCGGCCCCGGATAGGGTCACGACGTGCAGGGACTCAGACCTCTCGGCGTCGGTGAGCTCCTCGACGCTGCTCTCAAGATCTACCGGTCGAGGGTCAAGACCCTCCTCCTGGCCGTGGCGGTGCCGGTCCTCCCGGTGGTCATCTTCTCGGTCCTGGTATCGACCTCGGCCGGTGATCTCCAGGTGGATCCCGCCACCGGCGAGCTGCAGGGCGACGGCGGCGACCTGGTGCTCAGCCTGGTGGCAATGATCGTGAGCGCCTTCGCCACCATCGTTGCGACCTCGGTCGCGACCGCGGCCTGCTACCGCTCCATCAGCGGTGCCTACGTGGGCGACGACCCCGACTGGCGCGAGAGCCTCCGGTTCGGGTTCTCGCGGCTCGGGTCGGTGCTCGGGCTCACCATCCTCACCGCGCTCGTGACCTTCGCGGGCCTGATCCTCTGCGTGGTCGGCGTTCTGTGGCCTCTGGCGGTGTTCGCGGTGGCCATGCCCGCGATGCTCGTGGAGGAGATCTCCGCCACGAGATCGATGGGGCGGTCGCGGGATCTGGTGAAGGGCTCAGGGTGGCGCGTGCTCGGAATCGTCCTGCTCGGGATGTTGATCTCCGTCGTGTTCCAGGGGATGGTGTCGACCCCCCTCGCCGCGGTGGTGGTGGCCGACGCCGGGGTGGTGGTGGAGGCCATCGTCAACGCCCTGGTCACGATGATCGCGACGGTGCTGGTGACGCCGTTCACCGCCGCTCTGACGATGGCCCTGTACGTCGACCTCCGGGTGCGCAAGGAGGGCTTCGACCTGTACCTGTGGGCCCAGCGACTCGGTCTGTCGGCGGCCGGCGGCTTCCCGTCGCAGCCGGGTGCGCCCGAGCTCCCCCAGGGATGGGGCCCGGCGCCGTACCCCACGCCGGGCGGCTTCCCCCAGTACCCGCCGCCACCACCGCCCGCCGGATTCCCCGCCCCGCCGCCGCCCCCACCCCCGCCTGTCCCGCCGCCCCCGCCGGCTCCGTCCCCTCCCGGTCCGGCCGAGGGTTCCGTGCCCACGGCACCTCAGTCCGGGGCCGGCCCGTGGGGTCCGCCTCCTGCTGGAGCCGATGACCCGACGCGGTGGGCACCGCCCGAGGACCGCGACGGATGGTCGAGCTGAGCCCGGACCTAGGCGGCCACCTCGCCGGGCCGGCGGCGAGCGTCGATCCCGACGCGGCCCGTCAGGCGGCACAGGACATCCTCGACGGTTCCAAGTTCCAGGAGCCGCAGTTCCCCCGCCCCTTCCAGGGCGTTCTCGAATGGGTGGCCGACCGCCTCCGACCGTTGTTCGACTGGATCGGCGACGTGCTGGAACCGGTGATCGACCTCTTCCTCGGGCTGCCTGGCGGTCGCTACGTCCTGGTGGCGCTGATCGGGGCGCTCATCGGTGTGCTGGTCCACTGGCTCCTCGGTCGCCGTAGTCGCTCGGAGGTGACCAGGTCGGTCGGGTCCGGGCTGGTCGACCTGCGGTCGGATCCCGAAGCTCTCGACGAGGAGGCCCGCCAGGCTGAGGCGGCCGGCGACCACCGCACGGCCGTGCGGCGTCGCTACGAGTCGGGGTTGATCCGCCTCGTGAGGGCCGACCGGCTGCTCCTGAGACCCGAGACGACGGCCGGGTCCGCGGCGCGCCAGGTAGACGAGCCCGCCATGGACGCGCTCACGGCCGACTTCGAGCAGATCGTCTACGGAGGTCGGGCCGCCACTGCCGCAGACTCCGACCGGGCCCGACGGCTGTGGCCCGAGTTGGTCGGCGAACGGGCACCGCGATGACAGCGGTCGCGTCTCCGCCCGAATCCGACGACCACGGTTCGGTTCCTCCCGACCTCGAGCAGGCTTCGCCGCTGGCCCGATGGTGGGACGGACTGTCACGCGCCCAGCGAGCGGCGGCGACGGTGGTGGGGATCGTCCTGGCCGTCAACGTCGGACTGGTCGGCCTGCGTTCGACCATCGGCGGAGGGAGCCCAGGAGGGCCGATCTCCTCCTCCTACAGCACCGGTGGAGCGGGGCTCGAGGCGTTTGCCGACCTCGCCCGGGCCAGCGGTCACCGGGTCACGCGGCTGAAGGAGAGCCCGGAGTCGGCGACGCTGCCGTCCACCGCCACCGCGCTGGTGGCCGATCCCAAGCGGTTGACCCAGGACGACTTCGACGCGCTCGGACGGTTCGTCCTGGCCGGTGGGCGCCTCGTGGTGGCGGGCGAGGCGGCCACGCCGTTCGTCCAGGGTGCCACCGGCAGAGACGTCCGGTGGACCTCCACCGATCCTTCGGCGGTCCTGGAGGTCGACCCGTCGGAGGACGGTGACGATGGCGCGGCTCTCGGGTCGGTTCGTCGGGTGGCGGGTGACGCGGGTGGGCGTTGGGCTCCGGCCGATGGCCTCACCGTTCTGCTCGCCGATCGGGAGCGACGAGCGGTGATCGTGTCGACCGAGGTCGAGGCGGGAACCCTGGTGGCGCTGGCCGACGCAGAGCCGCTCCACAACGACAACCTCGCCAGCGAGGACAACGCCGCCCTGGCACTCGAGCTGATCGGCGGCTCAGGACGCGAGCTGATCTTCATCGAGTCGGTCCACGGGTTCGGCGCGACCGGGCTGGACGCGCTGCCGTCGTCGTGGAAGTGGGCGGCGGCCGGCGTGGTGCTGGCCCTGGTCTTCGGCCTGTGGTCGGCTGGCAGCCGCTTCGGTCCGCCCGAGCCCGATGCCCGGAAGCTGCGGCCCGCTCGCCTCGAGCACGTCACGGCGGTGGCCGCCGACCTGGAGCGGGTGAGCAGGGCTCCGGCAGAGCTGGTCGGACCCCTGCTCGACGCCAACCGTGCCGAGCTCGCAGACCGACTCGGCGTCAACCCGGGCGCATCCGAGGCGGTCTGGTACAGAGCAGCCGAGGTGGCGGGCCTCGACCCAGCCGTCGTGCGGGAGGGAACGAATCCCCCAGACGACCTCGAAGGCGCGCTCTACATAGGAGCCCTGGCGGCCCACCACCGTGAGGCCTCCACCGAGACCACCGGGCCGTTGTCGGTCGATCACCGCACCGGTACCGTCGCCGAACCCGACACCCACTGAGGAGCATCCGTGTCCGACCCATCCGCCCCCACCCCTGCTCCCGCTGCCGCCGACGGAGTGCTGCGCGAGCTGCGGAGCCGCGTCCACCAGGAGGTGAGCAAGGTGATCGTGGGCCAGGACGAAGCACTCGACACCCTGCTGGTGGCTCTGGCCGTCGGGGGGCACGCTCTCCTCGAAGGTGTCCCGGGCACGGCCAAGACCCTGCTCGCATCGACCTTCGCCAAGGCGCTCGGACTCCAGTTCCGGCGAGCGCAGTTCACCCCCGACCTCCTGCCGTCGGATCTCACCGGGAACATGACCCTCCGCGACCGGGAGCTGGTGTTCCGGCCCGGGCCGGTGTTCACCAACGTGCTCCTTGCCGACGAGATCAACCGCACGCCCCCCAAGACCCAGGCCGCTCTGCTGGAAGCCATGCAGGAGGCTCAGGTATCCATCGACGGCGAGCAGCACGCGCTGCCCCAGCCGTTCTTGGTCATCGCCACCCAGAACCCGTTGGAGTACGAGGGCACCTACCCGCTCCCGGAGGCCCAGCTGGACCGCTTCCTCGTGAAGGTGCTGGTGGGCTACCCCAGCGAGGCGGAGGAGCGGGCGATCCTGGCGATGGCGAGACGGGGACTGACCCCGTCGTCGGACGAGGTGCGGCCGGTGGTGGGCATCGACGACGTGATGGCCGCCCGTGCGGAGGTCGACGCCACCGCCGTCACCGAGGAGGTGGCCGGCTACATCACGGCGCTGGTTCGCCAGACTCGGGCGCTGCCGAGCGTGGCCGTCGGGGCCAGCCCCCGCGCTGCGGTGCACCTGTTGGTGGCGGCCAAGGCCTCGGCCCGGTTGTGGGGCCGCCACTACGTGATCCCCGATGACGTCATCCGGGTGGCCCCGGGCGTGCTCCGCCACCGACTCGTGCTCCGACCCGAAGCCGAACTGGACCGGCTCACCCCCGACGCGGCGGTGGCCAACGCCATCGGCGCGGTGGCCGTGCCCCGTTGACCTCGCATCGGCTCCCATCGGTCCAGCTCCCGGTGAGACCGGCCGCGGAGATCCTCCCGGGGAGACCGGACCGGTGAGCCCCACCGGGCGCTCCGTCGCGCTCGTGGCACTGGCCGCGCTCACCGCCTTCGTGTTGCCGGCCGAGGTGGCGATCGGTCTGGTGGCGGTCGTGGTGGTGGCGTTCACCGTCGACGCCTGGCGGGTGCGAAGGGTCCCCGAGGTGGAGCGGATGGTGGCGGCCGAGGTGGTGCGCGGCGTCCCCGTCCCCTTCGCCGTCACGGTGGCGCCGAGACCGTTGGTGAAGGTCGACGTCAGGCAGCCCCAGACGGCCGACCTGCGGATCACCCCGTCGGAGGGGCGCGGTGGCATCGAGGGCCGGTTGGTGGCCGCGATGCGTGGTCAGCACCGCTTGGAGCCGGTGGTGGTGCGCTCCACCGGGCCGCTGGGCCTCGGCCGTTGGACCCACCGGGTCGGCGACGCCGTCGACCTGGCCAGCCACGCCGATCTGCCCGGTGCCCGCCGCATCGCCGGTGCCGTCCGGCAGGGCACCTTCCGAGACCCTGGCATGCGACGTGGACCCCTCGGGCTCGGCACCGACTTCGAGTCGGTGCGCGAGTACACCCCCGACGACGACATCCGGCACGTGAACTGGTTGGCGTCGGAGCGGACCGGTCACCCGATGGTCAACCAGTACCGGGAGGACACCGAACGAGACCTCTGGTGCCTCATCGACACCGGCCGCCTCCTCTCGTCGCCGATCGGCGACCGCACCCGGTTGGATGCTGCTCTCGATGCCATGGCCGCGGTGGCCGCGGTGGCCGACGTGGTGGGCGACCGGGTGGGGGCGGTGGTGTTCGACAGCGAGGTGCGTCGGGTGGTGAAGCCCCGGAGGGCCAACGCGTCCGCGCTCACCAGGCTCCTCGACGACCTCCAGCCGTCGCTGGTCGACAGCGACTACGAGGGGGCCTTCGCCCGGGTCGGGTCGGCGAAGCGGTCCCTGGTGATCGTGTTCACCGACCTGCTCGACGCCGCCGCCGCCCAACCGCTCTTGAGCGCGGTTCCGGTGCTCGCTCGGCGACACGCGGTGCTGGTGGCCAGCGCCACCGATCCGGATCTCACCAGCGCGGTCGTCATCCGCCCGTCCACGGCGCGCGAGCTCGCGGTGGCCGCGGTGGCCACCGAGGTGCTGGCCGAGCGCGACCTCGCCCGGACCCGCCTCTCGGCCACCGGAGCCATGGTGGTCGACGCACCCGCGGAACGTCTGGCCACCCGGTGCGTCTCCGCCTACCTTCGGCTCAAGTCGACGGCGAGGATCTGACCGTGGCCGAGAAGCTCTCCGACTTCGTAGCCGCCCGCGAAGCGGGCTGGAACGAGCTCGCCCAGCTGGTCGAGTACGCCCGCGGAAGGGTCCAGCGCCTCGATGCCGCCCAGGTCCGCCGGTTGGGAAGCCGGTACCGCCAGGTGGCGGCCGACCTCGCCTACGCCCGGCGCCGGTTCGGAGCCGATCCGGTCACGGGCCGACTGGAGGTCCTGGCCCGCGACGCCAGGCCCCTCGTGTACGGCACGGTGGAGCGGCGCGATTCTGTGGTCGACTTCATCACCACCGGGTTCTGGCGGCGCGTGGCCGAGCGGCCGCTGTTCCTGCTGATCTCGGCCGTGGCCCTCTTCGGCCCCATGTTGGTGGTGGGAGTCTGGTCGCACGCCAACCCGGACCGGGCCGCGGAGGTGGCTCAGGTGTCGGATCTGTCGGCGGGCATCGGTGACGGTCAGATGCGCGACCCCGACACGGAGACCATGACCGACGTCGGGATGAGCTCGAGCTTCTCGGCTCAGATCTTCACCAACAACGCCCGCGTGGCGCTGATCGCCTACGCCGGCGGTCTGACCGGTGGCGTCCTCACCCTGTTCAGCCTGTTGTTCAACGGGCTGGTGATCGGTCTGGTGGGCGGGTTGGCCACGGCCGCCGGAAACGGAGAGGCCCTCTGGCGGCTCATCGCGCCGCACGGCGTACTGGAGCTGTCGCTGATCGTCGTGGCCGGTGCCGCCGGGCTTCGAACCGGCTGGGCCCTGCTGCACCCGGGCCACCTGACCAGGATGGAGTCGCTCTCCCGTGAAGGCCGGGCCGGGGTGGAGATGGCGCTCGGTGCCGCCGTTCTGCTGGTTCCGTGCGGACTGGTCGAGGGCTTCGTGACGCCCCGGGGTCTGTCGTTGGGCGCGGCCCTGACGGTGGGCATCGCCCTCGGCGTGGCCTTCTGGGCGATGGTGCTCTGGCGTGGCCGTGCCCCGAGGGCGGTGGCAGCGGGAGGCTGAGCGATCTCCGGGTAGCGTCGATGCCATGGAGCTGCAGGACCGGTTGACGGTTGAGGGCGCGGAGGGACTGGACCTCGACGTCACGCTGGCCGGGCTGGGCTCTCGCACCGGGGCGGCAGCCATCGACCTGCTGCTCCAGACCGTCGCGATCCTCGCCATCTCGGTCATAGCCGGGCTGTTCGGCGACGCCGGTCTGGCGGTGGCCGTCACCGGCATCTTCCTGGTGGTCCTCGGGTACCCGACCGCGGCGGAGACGCTGACCAACGGCCAGACGGTCGGCAAGCGCGTCCTCGGCATCGCGGTGGTCAAGGTCGACGGCACGCCGGTGACGTTCATGTCGGCGCTGGTGCGCAACGTGGTGCGCGTGGTCGATGCGCTTCCCGGCACCTACCTGGTCGGTGCCGTCGCGATCTTCGCGTCGAGCCGCAACCAGCGGGTGGGTGACATGGCAGCAGCCACCGTGGTGGTGCATCGCGTCAAGGCGGGGACCCACGTGGTGGGCGGGTACGCGCCGGGCGCGGGTGGTGGCCCAGATCCGGCGTCGGGGTTCGGCGGCCCCGGGTGGGTTCCCGGCACCACCGTGGCACCGGTGCTTTCACCGGAGGTGGTGGGTTGGGACGTCTCGGCCGTAACGGCCGAGGAGGTCGCTGCGGTGCGGAGCTTCCTGCTCCGGCGCCACCACCTCGACGCCACCCACCGGGCCAACCTGGCCCAGACGCTCGCCTTCCAGATCCTCCCGAAGGTGGCCGG
>JAAZBK010000211.1 GCA_012513855.1 Acidimicrobiales bacterium | reverse complement strand
GGAGTCGGTGAGCTGGACGCCGATGTGGGCGATGGGCGAACCGAGCGGACCCATGGAGAACGGCACCACGTAGAGGGTGCGACCCTTCATGGCGCCGGTGTAGAGGCCCTTGAGCTCGGCCTTCATCTCCGAAGGCTCACGCCAGTTGTTGGTGGGGCCGGCGTCGACCTCGTTCTCGCAACAGATGAACGTGCGGTCCTCGACGCGGGCGACGTCGGCGGGGTCCGACAGAGACAGGTAGCTGTTCGGCCGCTTGGCGTCGTTCAGCTTCTCGAAGGTGCCGCCGTCGACCAGCGTCTGGGCGAGGGCGTCGTACTCCTCAGCGGAGCCATCGCACCAGTGGATGGCGTCGGGCTGGAAGACCTCTGCCCATTCGTCTACCCAGGCCTTGAGCTTGGCGTTGCTGGTGGTGGCAGTCATGGGGATCTCCAATTGACGCTGGTGCGAGCCGGGGAAGGGTCAGAGCTCGGGCGGCGGACCGAAGCCCGGAGTGCCCATGTCGACCTCGGAACCGAGCCGCAGGCCGGTGGCCCGTCCGTCGGGATCGAGGTCGAAGATGACCCGCTGCCCTTGGCGGAGCATGCGGAAAGGTGAGCCGACCAGGGCGCCCGTGGCGAGGTCGTAGTCGGCCAGGTCGGTGTCGCACATGATGATGCCGTCGCCCGTACCGGGGTCGTACGACTTGATCACACCTTGCACGAAGACGTCCTCTCACCTCAGGTTGGTGGAGGAACCCTAGGCGCGGCCGTCGTCGGGATGCACACGGGGGTGCCCTCCGCGTCATACGAGGTGAACATGGTCACCATCTGTGCTGGCGATCGGGCCAGGGTCACCGCGGGTGGCGGCTCCGGGTCCGCGGATTCGAGGGTCCGGTCCGGGACGCGAAGCGGGTCGACGCGGTGGGCGTCGACCCGTCGGTCATCTCTGTGCCGGCTGGACGCCGGCGGGCGGGGTATTGGTCAGACCCGCGTGGCCTTGGTGACCTTGCCGGCCTTGAGGCACCCGGTGCAGACGTTCACGCGCCGGACGGTGCCGGGCTTGACGATGGCCCGAACCTGCTGGATGTTCGGGTTCCAGCGGCGCTTCGTGCGCCGGTGAGAGTGGCTCACGCTCATGCCGAACGACGGCTTCTTGCCGCACACGTCACAGGTCGAGGCCATCACTGCACTCCAAGGTCGCAAAACTGCTGGGGACGAAACTCAAGGCCCGCGTGGGCCGACGGGCAAGGCTACGGGGCAATGCCGTCGCGCCACAAGCCGAGCGCGTGCGGGCCGGGCTGAGTCCGGGTCGGGTGCAGCTCCTAGGATTTGCCGCCATGACGACCCTGGAACGGCTCGATGCCAGCGACCTTCGCCACGTGGTGATCGGCTTTCGGGACGCTCTGAGGGTCCACCAGGAGGTCATCAACCGCCTCAACGTCTACCCGGTGCCCGACGGCGACACCGGCACCAACATGGCGCTCACCCTGGAATCGGTGGTCGCGGAGCTGGAGGGTGCGGCCACCGACATGGCCGCCACCTGCAAGGCCATCGGCTACGGCGCCCTGATGGGCGCCCGGGGCAACAGCGGCGTGATCATGTCGCAGATCCTGCGGGGCTTCACCGCCACCCTCGCGGCCGGCGACACCGCCGGGGGTCCGGAGGTGGCCGAGGCTCTGAGCACGGCGGCCAAGGGGGCCTACGAGGCGGTGGGGAACCCGGTCGAGGGCACCATCCTCACGGTGGTCCGCCGCGCCGCAGAGGGAGCGGTTGCCGCTGGCGACGCGCCCCTGGTCGATGTCCTGGAATCGGCCCTCGCCGCGGGACGGGAGGCGCTGGCCCAGACCCCCGACCTCCTGCCCGTGCTCGCTGCCGCCGGTGTGGTCGACGCAGGCGGCACCGGCCTGCTCCTGCTGCTCGACGCCGCCCTCACCCGCATAGACGGCCGGCCCATGCCCGAGGTGCAAGAGGCACCCGAGCCAGCGGTGGTGGGCGCGGAGTCGCTGGTCCCCCACGGCGGTGCCGACCACGACCACGGTGGATCCTCGCTCGCCGACCTGCGCTACGAGGTGATGTACCTCCTGGAGGCACCCGACGAGACGATCCCGGCGTTCAAGGAGGTGTGGGCGGGCATCGGTGACTCCATCGTGGTGGTCGGTGGCGAAGGCCTCTTCAACTGCCACATCCACACCGACGACATCGGTGCGGCGATCGAGGCCGCGATCGAGATCGGCCGGCCCATGAAGATCCGGGTCACCGACCTCCTCGACGAGGTGGAGGAGGAGCGTTGGGTGCGAGAGGCGGCGGCCGACCCCGAGCCCGAACCCGAACTGGAACCGGTCACCACCGCGGTGGTGGCGGTCGCCACCGGCGACGGGGTCAAGCGGATCTTCCGGTCGCTCGGAGTGCAGAACGTCATCACCGGCGGCCAGTCGATGAACCCGTCGACCGCCCAGCTGCTGGAGGCGGTGGAGGCGGCACCGGCCGACGAGGTCGTGATCCTCCCCAACAACAAGAACATCATCGCGGTGGCCGAGCAGGTGGACGCCACCACGTCCAAGACCGTGCGGGTGGTCCCCACCAAGGGGATCCCCGAGGGCTTCGCCGCGCTGCTGGCGTACGACCCCGAGGCCGGCGGCGAGCAGAACGCCGCGGGCATGAGCGATGCGGCGCAGAACGTGTTGGCCGGAGAGGTCACCCAGGCCGTTCGCGAATCGACCTGCGACGCCGGACCCATCGCCGAGGGCGACTTCATCGGCATCGACCGGTCGAGCATCCGATCGGTGGCCTCGTCGGCGGCCGACGCGGCAACCGGGTTGTTGGGCCACATGCTCGACGGCAGCCAGGAGATCGTCACCGTGATCGAGGGCGAGGGGGCGACTCCCGCCGACACGCGCCGGATCACAGAGTGGGTGGCCGAGCACCACGGCGACGTCGAGGTGGAGATCCACCACGGCGGCCAACCTCTCTACCCGTACCTGTTCGGCATCGAGTAGCGGTCTCGCTAGCGTTGCCTCGCGTATGACGAGCGACGCCATCTCACCTGCGGAGCTGGCGTCCTTCCCGCTCACCGCCATCGGGAGCCTGGCCTCCAAGCCCAAGAAGGTGGCCGGGCTGCGCGAGATGGGCGTGGAGAACGTGCTCGACCTGCTCACCGACTACCCGCGCCGCTACCTCGACCGGACCCGACAGGCCTCGATCCGAGATCTCGTGCCCGGCGACGAGGCGATGGTGATCGCCACCGTCGCCCGGATCTCGTCACGTCGCACCCGCGGCCGACCGCCCAAGACGCTGGTCACCGCCGAGATCAGCGACGGCTCGGGCTACCTGCGGGTCAGCTTCTTCAACCAGGGCTGGCGTGAACGTCAGCTGCCGGTGGGCACCGAAGCGGTCTTCTTCGGCAAGGTCGAGGTCTTCCAGGGCCGCAAGCAGCTCTCCAACCCGGTGGTCGACCTGATCGGCGGCAACCGCACCGGCCGGATCGTCCCCCTCTACGCCCAGAGCGAGAAGCACCGCATCACCACGTGGGAGATCGGATCCTGGGTGGAGGCCGCGCTGGCCAAGTGCCGAAAGCGCGGGCTGGCCGAGCCCCTCGCCGATTCGGTGCTCGATCGGTTCGACTTCGTCGACCGCACCGCGGCCCTGTGGGGGATCCACGTCCCCCAGTCGATGGCCGAGGTCGAAGCGGCCCGGAAGCGGCTGGTGTTCGACGAGCTGCTGCGGGTGCAGCTGGCCCTGGCGTTGCGGAAGCGGGCGTTGGAGCGAACCGCCAAGGGCATGGAGCACGACACGTCGGGTGAGTTGGTCCGCCGCTTCCACGACCGGTTGGCCTTCCCCCTCACCGGGGCCCAGTCCAGGGTCATCGACGAGATCACCGCAGACCTCGGTGGCCGCCATCCCATGCACCGCCTGCTCCAGGGCGACGTCGGTGCCGGCAAGACCGTGGTGGCCGTATCGGCGTTGCTCACGGCGGTCCAGGGCGGTCACCAGGGTGCGCTCATGGCCCCCACCGAGGTCCTGGCCGAGCAGCACCATGCCGGCATCGCCGCACTGCTGGCCGACCTGACGGTTCCCGGCGACGCCGACGAGGGGTCCCTGTTCGAGGGGATGACCAGCGAGCGTCCGCTCCGGGTCGAGCTGCTCACCAACCGAACCCCGGCTGCCGCCCGTCGCAAGCTCGCCGAGGCCCTGGCCAACGGTTCGGTCGACATCTTGATCGGCACCCACGCGCT